>JANXUM010000345.1 GCA_025356215.1 Bryobacter sp.
TGACGCGATGAAGAAGCTGAACGCCGCGAACTTGAAGACGGAACTGAGTGAATACATCACAGGCGCCGAGCAACAGGGCTTGTTGAAGCGGCGAGACAAGATTGTGGCGCTGTTTGAGCAGATGGGGTCGGACGCCTTATACACGCTGCCCGCTAGGCGATAGTGCTAGTGGGTATTGCGCATCATCCAGCGGAAGCGCACTTGTTTGCCCGGTTGCCACGGGGACGAATGCAAAGGCCGTCGGCGCTGTCCGACCCACGCATGCCCGAGTAAGTAGTGCCGGCGGCCGGGCCGACGGTGAAACCGAAGGTGCCATCCAGTATGAGCCCGTAGAGGCTTGCAAGTACGTAAGCACTCATTCCACAAACTTGTTCAACCCGTCAGCGATTCGCGATCGACGGTGACCGGTCGCGAGCCTTGAGACCGCTTAAGCCTATTTCTTGGCGGCCAAGTTTGCCATGATTTTCTGGCTGAAGTAATTGCCGACTTTGGCGTCGTTGCGAGCGGCTTCATAAAAAGCGGCCTTGGCCAATTGATCCTTGCGAGTGACTAAGCCCTCGCGAATGCCTTGTTGCACGCGGGGGTCATTCAGATCGCGCTGGCCAGCGGGTTCTTTGGACAGCATCCGGAAGATCCGATAGCCCTCTTGGGTTTTGACGATGTTCGAGACCGCACCGGCTTGCAGGCTCATGATCAGCTTGCGAAGTTCCGGGTTGGCTTTGTCCAGGGTGCTCTCGCCCAAGAAGCCCAAGTCGCCGCCGTTGGCTGCGGTCTGTGGGTCTTCGGAGAAGTTGGTGGCGAGCGCGCCGAAGTCCTCGCCGCCGCGCAGGCGCTGTTGGATCATCAAGATCTTTTCTTTGGCTTGCGCGTCGGACTTTGCTTTGTCGTTCTTGAGATTGCGGACGGTGGGATCGTCGGCGGGTGTCACCAGAATCTGCGCAAGGTGCACTTGAGGCTCGGGCAGATTGAAGTTCGCTTTGTTCGCGTTGTAGTAATCTTTGATGTCCTGGTCGGTAATGTTGATCAGGCTGCGGATTTCTTTGTTGAACAGCTTTTCGATGGAGAGCTCCCGGCGGATCTGGCCTTTGAGGTCATCCACCGACATCTTGCGCGCCCCGAGTTGCTTTTGAAATTCTTCCTGAGTGTAAGGCGACTTCATCTCATTCACCTTGGCGTCGACATCGGCGTCGGTGGCCAGCAGGCCAAGCTTCTCAGCTTTCTGGAGCATGATTTCGTTGTCGATCAGCACACGGAGGAATTCGAGTTTCTGCATGGTCAACTGGTCGTCGCTAATGCGCTCGTTGGCACCGGCGAACTGAAAGGCGAACTGTTTGTCGAGATCGGCGTAGGTAATCGGCTTGTCGTTAACAGTGGCGGCGACGTCGGGCGACGGCTTGCGGTTGCAGCTCGCCACCACAAGAACCCCAAGCAGGGCGCATAGCAGTGCGTTTTTCATCAGGAACCCTTATTGTAGTCATAGTGACGGGTAGTCGATGAGAATCATTCTGGGCGGGCTAATTATTGCGATTGGGTTTTGTTCATGCGGGGGCAGCGTGGCGGCTGTCGGCGCTGGGGCAAAGCCGGACGCGCGCTATGGCGCTGAGTTTTGGGAGACATGGGGGGATGGATTTGCCGAGGTTTCGGTCTACGATTTTCAGACGCCTCGGGAAGGCGAACTGCGCGATGGCGAGTCAATTGCGATCTTTTCCAGCCAGAAAGTGGACGGCCAACCATCGATCCAGTTGAAGTGGCAGCGGAACTACCAGACCGGAATTTCCGATTCCAGTGAAATGCATGTGAGCGACTTGAGTTTGGTGGGGGGCGTGCTGGCGAAGACGAGTTTTTCGCGGCAGAGCTGGGACGGGCATGTCTTTCGCGAGACCCTGTTTGGCAAGGGCGGCATGTCTCTCGGCGAGGGAGTCAGTGAGGACGGATTGGTGTTCTGGGCACGCGGGATGGGCGCGCCGTTTTTGGCCCCAGGTGAAGCGAAGGCTGTGGCGTTTTTGACCGGATTGCGAAGTGCGCAGGACGCGGCGCAGCCATTGGCATGGACGCGGATCAACCTGACGCGCGGGGCCGTGTCGCAGAAGCTGGAGGTAGCGGCGGGTGATTTTGAGGTGGATACTTACTCTGCCCAACTTGCCAATGGAAAGAGTTACAACTACTATGTCGAGTCCGCCGCGCCGCACCGGTTGGTGCGCTGGCAGTTGAGTTCGGGCGAGGTGGGGGAGTTGTACTCTAGCGAGCGGGTGAAGTATTGGGAATTGAAGCGTCCGGGTGGGGAAGAGGCTTTGCGGGCACTGGGGCTGGAGCCGCGAGTGCCGCGCTTTGTGCCGGAAGAGAGTGACGCGCCTTAGAAGGAGTAGCCGACCGTCGCACTGATCGCGCGCGGGGTGACGTAGTGGGTTCCGCCGAAGGTGGACTTGAAATTATAAAGCGCCACCAAGTCCGTAAGATTGACGACGTTTAGACGAAGGCTAAGGTGGCGACGATCGTGGTGGAACAGATTGTCGTGGCCGACACCGATGTTGAACAAATTCCGGGGTCGCATGCGGCCTGGATTGTGATCGGCGTTCTCTGTGCCGGGCTGGGGAATGTCGATGAGCGCGCTGGAGCATTTGGCGGCGGTGCCCGTGAATCCAATTGAGTGTTTGTCGTTGTCGCTGAGATCGAGCGCGTCGTCGCAGCCGCTGACCGCGCCGGTGACCAGGCCGGAATCATAGCGCCAAGTGAAGGCCATCCAAGGGCCGCGCTGGTGTTGATAGCGCAAGTGGCTGGTATGTTGGAATTTCTGATCGTGATCGATGCGGAAAACTCCATCGGCTTCCGGGGGATCTTGGAAAGAGACGCCACCGGTTGAGCCTGGGAAAAAGCGCGCGCGGGTGGAGCCAATGGTGGTGAAGGCTTGAAGACCGCGCCATTCTCGCGTGGAGAGACGCACGCTGAGGCCGTCGATATTGCTCTTGCGCCAGACAATGGGAAAAGTGATGGGGGTGTTGCCAAGGACGGCGAAGTCGTAGGCGTTTCGGGTAAACTTCCAGAAGTAGTCCCCGTCCAGAATCAGATACTTACCCAGAGTTTGTTGGAAGCCGGCGTTGTATTGGTTGCGTCCGCCGGGGGTGGTTGCGCCACTGAGGAGCAGGTTTTCGTTGTAGGGCGTCTCAAGCGATCGCGAGTAAGACGCACGCAAGACCGTACCCGTGGATTTGATCTTGTAAGATAGTCCGGCCCGGGGCTGGACGCCGGTCTTTGTAACCAGGCCATCGTAGTAATCGATGCGCAGGCCGGTGTTGACGACTAAGTTGCCGAGCGTAATTGAGCATTGGGCGTACCAGGCGAATTGGTTGATACCCGCTCGCTTGTTGAACGCGAAGGGCTTGGCCAGGGCGATCTGGAATTGCTCGTGAATGTTGGTGTGAGTGTACTGGATACCGGTCTTGACATCGAAACGACCTTTTACATGGGCAACATCGGTACGGAAACCGCTGTTGGCGAGGGTGCGGGATTGCGAGGCGCTGACGGGCAAGTCAAAGGCGGGGTTGCGTGACGGGTAGAAATCGATCGCGTCGCGGCGGAAAAAGGCGTTGGCGCTGAGCAGTGTGCTGGCGCTGATGACGCGCTGGTAGCTGGGGGCGACGTTGACGGTGCGGGTTAGCTGGCGCTGGTCTGAATCGGGGGCGTCGAGTGAAGTGGGGATCTGGAACCAGTTGCGCGCGTACATCAGATTCAGGTGGAGGCTGTCTTTGGATGTGGGCTGGAGGTCGACGCGGTCAAAGAAAGTTTGGGTGTTGCCGATGGCGTGTGTCGGGCGGAACTCGGGGGTATCGAGAAAGCGCCCGGAGCGCTCGGCGTTGGCCGCGAGGAAGTTACCCCAGGTTTTCCCGCCGACGGCGACTGACGATTCAAGTGTGGGAGAGCCGAAGCTGCCGTAGCCGAAGAGTACTTGGCCAGTGGGGCGGTCGACGCCCAGGCCTGACTTGGTGACGGTGTTGACGACGAGGCTGGTTTTGTCGCCGTATTCTGCGTTGGGGGAGCCGGTGATGAGCTCCATTGACTGGACGGCGTTCACGGGAAGTTGGGTCGAGAAGCGCTTGGATTGCTGATCGGTGACGGGCTGGCCATCGATGCTGAAGCCGACTTGAGCATGGTCACCCAAAGGGTGGAAGAAGCCGTCGGAATCGGCTACGACGCCGGGCGCGGAGAAGGTGATGGCGTCGCTGAGGCCCGCGCCGGGAGAGTGAATGGGCAGGCGAGAGAGGGTGGCGCTGTCGGCGTCGGTGTGGGCGAAGGCAACGTTTTCCAGGACGTCGTCGCCAAAGCCGTGGACTTCGAGATCGGTTTGCTGGGTGGCGAGAGCGAGGGCGAAATCAAGAGTTTGGGGGACCTGGCCGCGGACCGTGACGTCGCGCGAAAGAGAGGTGAAGCCCTCTTTCTTGATCTCCAAATGGTAGACGTTTGGCGGCAGATTGGGGAGCCGGTAAGAGCCGTCGGCGCCGGACTTGGTGCCGGTTTTAAAGCTGGTTACCAAGTTGATGGCGGTGACGGTGGCGCCAGGGAGGCCGGCGCCGCTGGGGTCTTTGAGCGTGCCGAGGATGGTGCCGCCGCTGATCGACTGGGCCGGGAGGAGACTGGCAGAAGCCAGGATGGCTAGAAGAAATCGGGAAATCATTATCGATAAGGATATCGCAACTTGGGGACTTTTTGTCAAGCGATGGTGTCTATTCTAGGAACGCGATATGAAACTCAGCGCACTGACGGCGGGGGCGGGGCTGTGGGAGTATGAGCGGCAGGCTCAAGAATTCTCATTGGCCGATGGCACCAGGGACGCGCGGATGGCGCTGGCCCGTTGGTACGATTTTGACGACTGGGCGGCGCTGGAAGCGCTTGTCACCGATGCGGACGCGCGAAGCTTTGAGCTGGCGGTGGACGCCGTTGTAAGTGGCGACCTTACGGCGTTGACGGAGTTATTGCGGCGGGAGCCGGACTTAGTCAAGGCTCGATCCAGGCGGGTTACTCATTTCAATCCCAAACGTCACGGAGCGATGTTACTGCACTATGTTGCGGCCAATGGTGTGGAAGGCTATCGGCAGAAGACTCCGCCGAACGCGGTAGCGGTGGCGAGGGTGCTGCTGGAGGCCGGGGCGCAGGCCGATGGGCTTGCGGATTTGTACGGTGGGGAGTGCACGACGCTGGCTCTTCTTGTGTCGAGCGCGCATCCGGCGAAGGCGGGGTTGCAGGTCGCGTTGGTGGACACGCTGGTGGACGCGGGCGCAAGTATCGAGGCGTTAGGAACCGGGAACTGGCGCTCGCCATTGTGGACGGCCCTGGTTTTTGGGTATGGCGAGGCGGCGGAGGCGCTGATTCGGCGGGGGGCGCGCGTGGATCGATTGGCGGTGGCGGCGGGGATGGGAATGGTTGCGAAGACCGCGCTGTACTTGGATGCGGCGGACGCGGAGGAACGGCATCGGGCAGTTGCGCTGGCGGCGCAGACGGGCCAGACGGAGACACTACGAATGTTGATTGACGCTGGGGTGGATTTGAATCGGTATAACCCGGAAGGGATGCACTCGCATTCGACGCCGTTGCACCAAGCTGTGTGCGCTGGGCAAATTGCGACAGTGCGAATGTTGGTGGATGCGGGGGCACGGATAGACGTCAAAGACAGAAGCTATCGGGGAACGCCGCTGGGCTGGGCCGAGCACTGCGGGCAGCCTGCGATTGCGGCGTATCTTCGGGCGCGGGGTGCGCAATGATGGCGCGAGTGTGGATGGGGCTGAGTGTCGCGATTTGCGGAACTTGGCTGATTGCGCCTTATGTTCAGCGCGGGGCGGCGTACACGACATCAACCGCGATTTGGTGGTCGATCGCATTGACGGTATTTGCGGCTGTACTTGCCGTGGCGACGGCATTTCAGATGGGACTGCTGCCGATGGAGGCAACCGCGCGATCTTCCTTTGCATCGGCGCGGAGCTTGGAGTTGCCGGCGTTGTGGATCGTGCCGACAGTTCTACTTGCGCGCGAAGGATCGTGGATGGCGTTAGCGGCGGGGTTGTTTTTGTTTGCGAGCGCGGCGAGGTTGGCCGTGGATGACGATGAGGCCGCCGATGAAAAGTTTTGGCGGTCGCTGGGAGTGGCCGCCGCGCTGCAGGGAGTGGTGGTTCTGCTTGTGGCGGGCATGATCGCGTTCGCCGTCCTGTTGTTTGGCGTGGGAGTCGCGACGCTGGTGTACATGGCGCGCACCGGCCCCGTAGTTGAACGACGATGGCGGGGAGTGCTGTCGGCGGCATTGGCCTGTTTGGTGACCGTGCTGGTAATGCTGCCTAAGTTTCCGGCAGAAGGGGATGGTGACCAGGGCGTGGCGGCGGCCAAAGCGGGAACGGTGCCGAATGCGACTGGCACCGTTCAACCTGGCGTGTGGCATCCGGGGATCGTCATTTGGCCGAAGGTGAAGAAGCAGGTGGTGATGATGCCTCCGGCTGCGCTTTATCCAAAGGGCGGGCTACGGGATGTGTTCGAGGCACCGCTGGAGATTCCATTCAATGGCGTGTACTGGTTGTTTCAGCCGCCGGGTAAACAGCCGCCGGACAAGTCGCCGGTCGAGCAAGGGACGCCGGTGGACTTTCATTTCCGATCCGATGATAAGCGAGCGATCGTGGTAGAGGCTCGGCAGTCGCTGGTGACGCGGGTGCCGCTGCGTCGCTTGACGGGCATTCGAGTCGCGTTGGAAAACGGTGAGCCGCTGCCGAAGACGATCTGGGTTGAGTTGTTGCTGGTCAGCGGGCAGGCGGGCGTGCAGCCGGTAAGCCTTGGACGCACGATTCTGGCAGCGGGCAGGAGCGCGCCCGAGTTTAAGGTGCCGATGACTGCGCTCATCGATAGCTTCGATGGATTGATTGTGCGTATGACGCGATCGTGGTCGCAGGAGCACGTCGCGGCGCGTGTATCGATTGAGAAGTTTGTTCTTAACCGGCGCTGACGCGATCGAGGATGTGATCGGCAATGGCGAGGCTTGCGGTGGCACCGGGGCTGGGAGCGTTCAACAAGTGG
>JANXUM010000358.1 GCA_025356215.1 Bryobacter sp.
GTGATGGGGCCAAAGGTGTCGGAAAAAACCATGCCGTGGTAACCCTTGGAGGGCTCGTTCATTTGCGGGAAGTTGCCTTCCTTCCACGGGAACTTGCCTGAATCCACAATGATGCCGCCGATAGAGGTGCCGTGCCCGCCCATGAATTTGGTGAGGCTATGAACGACGATGTCGGCGCCGTGGTCAATCGGGCGGCAGAGGTAAGGCGTGGCGAAGGTGTTGTCGACGATGAGCGGAATTTTGTGCTCGTGGGCGATGGCGGCGACGGCGGCGATGTCGAGAATGTTGCCGCGCGGGTTGGAGAGCGTTTCGCCATAGACGAGCTTGGTGTTGGGGCGGATAGCGGCACGGAAATTCTCGGGATTGTCCGGATCGACGAAGGTGGTCTCAATGCCCATGCGGCGGAAGCTGACGTCGAACTGCGTAAAAGTGCCGCCATACAGGGTGCGGGAGGCGACGATGTGGTCGCCAGCCTCGCACAGGTTCAGAATCGCGATCATTTGCGCGGACTGTCCGGAGGCGAGCGCGAGGGCGGCGACGCCGTTCTCCAGCGAGGCGACCCGCTGCTCGAGCACGTCTGTGGTGGGGTTCATGAGGCGCGTGTAGATGTTGCCGAACTTCTGTAGGCCCATCAACTCAGCGGCGTCTTGGGAGCTTTCAAAAGTGTAAGAAGTGGTCTGGTAGATTGGCACTGCGCGGGCGTGAGTCGCGGAGTCCGGATCATAGCCTTTGTGCAGGGCGCGTGTGTCGAAGCCGAGCGGCTTCTCGATTTTTGCAGTCTTCATGACCCTTACATCCTAACGCTTGTAGCCGAACTTGCGTAGCAGGCCGTGCCGCCATTCGACGCCCTCGGGGCCTTCGACGCCCAAGGGCGAGCCGCCGTCAATTACACCCATCACTCCGCGACCCTGTGCGCTCTGGGCGACGATGGCCTCGACCGGATTGGCTGTTGCGCAAAAGAGCGTAACAACTTCCGGCACCTCTTTGATGCGCGACAGAATGTGGATCGGAAAGCCTTTGCGCAGCAAGATGAAGAAGGTGTGGCCGGCGCCGACGGCAAGCGCATTCTCGACGGCCACCGCCTTCATTGCTTCGTCGTTGCCCTCGACGCGGATCAGGCGGTCGCCGGAGGCCTCGCAAAAGGCAATGCCGAATTCGATGTTGGGGTTTGTGTTGATGACGGCCTCATAGAGGTCTTCCACGGTCTTGATGAAGTGGCTTTGGCCGAAAATGAGATTGGCGCCTTCGGGAATGCGCAACGGGATATTGAGGATCTCCATGTGCTTGGTTCTTTCCGTTATCCCATATCCTCTATCCTTAAGGTTCATGGTTGGACTCCCCGGCTTCGGCTTCCTGCGTAATTTGATTGAACGTCGCAGCCTTCTTTATCAGATGGTGCGGCGCGACTTTGAGCGCCGCTATGTTGGCTCGATGGGCGGCTGGCTCTGGGGATTGCTGCAGCCCTTGATCCTGTTGCTGAGCTGGACTTTTGTCTTTCATGTCTGCATGAAGATGGAAGTGCCGCCGGGGCAGGGCACGCGCAACTACACAGTCTTCCTGTTCACCGGCTATCTGCCGTGGATGTTGTTTAATGAAACGATTACCCGCAGCTCAATGTCGCTACTGGAGCATGCCAACCTCATTACCAAGACCGTCTTCCCGAGCGAGATCATTCCGGTGAGTGTGTTTTTGTCTTCGTTGATCAATCACGCGTTGACCTTTGTGATCGCACTGGCGGCGGTCGTGTATTTTGACCGTAGCTTGAGCTGGTTCACCTGGATGCTGCCCGCGTATGTACTTCTGCTGGGCTTATTTGCCATCGGTATCTCCTGGATGGTGGCGGCCTTTCAGGTGTATCTGCGGGACACGGCGCAGGTGGTTACGGTGCTGTTGACTTTCTGGTTCTGGATCACGCCGATCTTTATCGATATCAATCAGATCCCGGAGCGCTTTCGATTTCTGCTGGCGTTGAACCCACTGTCGTTTTTGGTGCGCGCCTACCGGGAGAGGATCTTGACGGCCCACATGCCGGACTGGAGCGAATTTGGCCTATTGGCGCTATGGGCCTGCGCCTCGTTTGTGGCGGGCGGGCTGATCTTCAAACAACTCAAGAAGGGCTTTGCCGACGTCTTATGAAGATCGCTTTCTTTGGCGCGCATGATTTTGAGCGGGGGCCTTTTGACAGTTACAACGCCAGGAAGGGCCACGCGATCACGTATATCGAAGGGCACCTGACGGCGGCGACGGCGACGGCCGCGGCAGGCCACGACTGCGCCTGTGTTTTCGTCAACGATACGGTGAACGCCGAAGCGATTGGCCTGTTGGCGGGGCAAGGAGTGAAGCTGATCGCGGCGCGGAGCGCGGGTTTCAATCACATTGACCTGGAGGCGGCCCGCAAGCATGGCATCGCGGTTGTACGTGTGCCGGCTTACTCGCCCTTTGCGGTGGCCGAGCACGCCGTCGCGCTGATCCTGACGTTGAATCGCAAGACGCACCGCGCCTTCAATCGTGTGCGCGAGGGTAATTTCTCGCTCGATGGCTTGTTGGGTTTTGACTTACAGGGCAAGACGGTGGGAGTGATCGGGACGGGCAAGATCGGGCAGGTCTTTGCCAAGATCATGGTCGGCTTCGG
>JANXUM010000419.1 GCA_025356215.1 Bryobacter sp.
CGCGCCATGCTCGCCAGCTACGGCCCCGCCGCCATCGCCCGGGCCACCAATTACCTCTACACCAAAGAGACGCGCTCCTCCTTCGCCATCGAAGGAGAAACCCCCAGCGCCAATCGCACCGAGCGCTTCGTCGCCGCGCTCATGTCCGCCCCCGCCTTCACCCCGGCCAAGCCGTCGCTCATCGACTTACAAGCCCAGATCGTCGATCCCCGCTACGCCGCCCAAGACTGGCGCGCCATCCAAAACTTCGTCGGACAAACCGTCGGCGGATACCGGCAAAAGGTCCACTTCATCTGCCCCCGTCCTCAAGATGTCGCCAGCCTCATGGATGCCTGGCTCGCCATGACGGAACGCGTGGTCGGCAGCGACATCGACGCCGTCATCGCCGCAGCCATTGCCGCCTTCGCCTTCGTGTTCATCCATCCATTCGAAGACGGAAACGGTCGCATCCACCGCTTTTTGATGCACCACATCCTAGCCAAGCGGCGCTACAGCCCACCGGGCGTCATTTTCCCCGTCTCAGCCGCGATCCTGCGCGACACCGCGGCCTATGACGAAACACTCGAAACTTTCTCCAAGCCCATCTCGCAATTTATTCAATGGGATTGGACCAACGATCAGGAAATCGCCGTCGCCAATGACACCGCCCACCTGTATCGATACTTCGACGCCACCCTCTTTGCCGAATATCTTTACGACCGCGTCGCCGACACCGTCCGCCACGATCTCAAACAAGAGCTGGCCTTCATCGACACTTACGACCGCGCCCATACCGCCGTCCGCGAGATTGTCGACATGCCGGACCGCCGCCTGGCCCTCTTCCTTCGCCTCTGTCTACAAAACGGCGGCCAACTCTCCAATGCCAAGCGATCGCTCTTCGCCGAGATCACCGACGCCGAACTTGCCCAACTGGAAGCGGCGATCCAAGCCGCAACGGCCCAGCCCGAAGCTTAGAGTCCGCTCAGCGAGTTACTGGCCACGGCCGCTGGCCCCGGGCCTCGAGAAACAGATTCACGCGGTCCCGGACATACTCGGCCGTATGATTCCCGTGGCGGAAAGCAAGCGACCGAAGCACCATCCGCCCCGAAAACCGGATATGAATCAGTCGCCCAGCCCCGGCAATCTGGCGATCCATCGGGCTGTGGTTTAAACGTACGATCTCCTCGTAGGCCCGCTGACAGCCCTCGCGCTCCCCCGCCCGCCATTCCCGCACCACAACGCGCGCGTCGTCTTCGTTGATCGCCTCCAGATGCGGTACAGGTCGCCGCAGCGCCGGCCATTGCGATTCTGGAATCGAGTCGAGGCTCCGGTCCCAATACTGCAGCGCCATATCCTGCAACGCATTCCAGTACCCTTGGCAGTACCCGTTGAAATGCGCTAACCGATCACCGCTGCTCCAAGCGTTCGGCAGCGCCACCAATGCCGACAAAAAGCCCGAGATCAATCCGAACATCTCCAGAAACACCGTGCAGGTTCCAATCAGTACCAGTTCCAGCATCGAACTGATAAATCCGGTAACGTCAAGGATCTGTCCAAGGCTGTCAAACACCGTGTCTCCCGGAGGCAGCCGGAAATCGGGCGGCGGGTTAAAGGTGGCCGTGGGAGGCCGCGGGGGCGGCGGAACCTGGCGGCGCTGCGGCGGAGGCACCGGACCCGACGACAAAAACACCAGCACCGCCCGGAATCGTTCGTCGTTATTGCCGTCGGCGTAATGCTCGATTGCCGCTTGATCCTCCCCCACCCCGATCGCCGGTGCCGCCCGAAAGCTGTGCGGCGCGGCCCGCCGCAAAAAATCCAACGTCGCCTTGGCCCGCCGCTCGGACAAATCCTGATTGCGCGCCTCTGCTCCCAATCGGCTCGCCGAACCCACCACCGTCACGCTCCCGCCTCCTCGAAGCGTCGGCACGACTTCACTCTTCAGAAACGTCATATGCTCGTCCTTAAGTTGTGAGCTTCCAGTGTCAAAGTTGTAAAGCATCAGGCTTGGCGGATGCAATCGGCGCTCACAGCGGCCTCGCCCATTTCGGTGATGACTCATTTCAGGGCTGCTCCTTATGTATGGCGGACAACGTGTCTCGCCTTCGGCCAAGGATGGCTTGAAAATTACCCGGCCAGGGAGTCTCCGAGGGGTGAATTAACGGTGAATGGAGCGGCTAACTCTCTGATTCCGTTCAATCGATGAGTCATCAAGCTGCAGCTTTTCAAGCAGCGTTCCAAAGCGCGGATCGGACCGGATGGGATCGAAAATATCGGCCACCTTCGCGAAGATAAGAAACGATTCGCGGTCTTCAAAGGCAAGATTCAGATAGCGGAATGCTTCGTCGCGATCATTGAGCCCCATATGGGCAAACGCAAAAACCGTCGGCGAGATATAGCGGCCTTTGGATTCCCGCACTAGCCTCCCAAGAATCTTCCGGGCCTCCGCCGCTTCACCCGCTTGCGCGTGGACGTACGCCTCGTTGGCGAAGATCATCGGAATCGGAGCCATCGCCAATTGCCGCTTCAACAACTCCAAAGCCGGGACGAAATCCCGCTTTCCCGCAAGGCAGCTGACCATCGCGCCATTTGCCGCCGGGTCGCCCGGATTGGCCGCCAACAGAGGACGCAGTCCAGCCATCGCCACGTCGTAGCGGCGCTGCAGGTAATCCATCCAGGGTTGGCCCACCCTAACAGTGGGGGACAGTGGGTCCAACTCAAGCGCGAGGCGCATTTCGGTCGTCGCCTCCGCCCACCGGCCTTGCGGCGCCAAGACGTCCAACGCGAACATGCTGTGCGCTCGCGAGGAATTCGCGTCGATCTCCAAAGCGGTCCTGAAATGGCTCTCCGCCTTCGCCCAGTCATACTCATTCCGCCCCGCCAGGCTGCCAAGCACGGCATGTGCCTCCGCAATGTTGCCGTTCAAAGCGATGGCCCGCTCCACCGCCGCCTTTGACTTCGAGATCAACTCCCGGCTCGGCCGTAGCTCCATGATGTTCGCGTTTAAATACAATCCCGCCAGCGCCACATAGGGTAGCGGATAAGTGGGGTCGGCGCCAATGGCTTGCTTGAGTAACTTCTCGGCTAAGTCGATATCGCTCAGAACCGGCGCCGACATCGCATGGCGTCCCTTCATGTATAAATCAAACGCCTCGACATTTGCCGTATACGGCTTCGGCTTCGCCGCCCGGCTCAACCGTCTCGCCACCGCGCCCGCGATGGCCTCGGCGATATCGCTTTGAACGGCCAATACATCTTCGATTCCACGCTCAAACGAATTCGACCAGACATGGTACCCGTCGCTGGCTCGGATCAGTTGGGCGGTGATCTTGATCCGCTGTCCATCCTTGCGCACACTGCCTTCCACCAGGTAGGCGGCATGAAGCTTCTCCGCCACATCGTGGATGTCCACCCGCTTGCCCTTGAATGCAAACGCGGAAGTTCTCGAGGCCACGCGCATGCCTCCTATCCGCGCCACCGAATCCGTCAAATCTTCCGTCAAGCCGTCGGCAAGATATTCATTCTCGGGCTTGGCGCTAAAATTCTGAAAAGGTAAAATCGCGATTGTCGGCTCCCCGTCGCGGCTCCCGTCGCGTTGCCGGCTCCAGAATGCAAACGCCGCCCCGGCGGCAAGCGCCGCAACCATCGCGTATATCCACCAGCGCCGCCGCGGGCCCACCTCCGCCTGTGCCGCGATTCGCTCCTCAAATCGAGGCACATAGGTCCCCTTCGGGATCACGATTCTCAGTTCCCGATCACGGCCCTCGTCCTCGTAGTACTGCTCCAGCCGCTTTCTCAGCTTGCCCGCCTCCACACGCACGATGGTGTCAGCACGCGGATCAAAGTCGCTGGCCCGGTCAAAAACCTCGCTGCCCAAAACAATTTCTTTGATCGAGTCTTGTTCCCCCGCCAGCGTCTTCTCAACAACATAGCTGAGGAAGCGGCGCGCCCGGGTGGCATTCGCAAATGGCTTGCTCGCCGCAATATTTTCCAGCTCAAGCCGAATCAACTCGGGATTGTTGATGCGTGGTTCAGACATCGGCTTGCCTCAAGAATACCAACAGCCGCCCGGTTCGATCGACGGCCACCACGCCCCCGGCCCAACCTTCCGCAACAGTCTTGAATACTGCCTAAACTCCCGCCCCAAGCGCCCGCTGAGCAACACCCTCACCACTCGCGCGCGCACTCGATCCACTTGCTCCGGCGACAACTCCGCTCGACGCGGAGCGCGGGGTTGTGTTTGCCTTCAGGATCCTCCCCAAAGAGAAGCTTGCATCTTCCTCAATGAACTCGACGCCAATTGCGACGCAGGCCCCGTCGCCGCGATGGATGCAGCGGATCACGGCATCCCTCGCCGTTGTAGTCTCGTATCTCCAACCCGCTAAACCCCAAACTGCCGCAAATGATGATCCACATGCCGCCACGCCAGCACGCCCCAATCCCTCGTCGATAACTCCCCAAAGATCGGATGCGGCGGCCACCCATCCGAATGCCCCCGCGCGCTCACTGTATCGATCAGCTTTAACAATTCCACCTGCTCGGCCTCAAAATCTGCACTCGGCAAGTCCTTCAACTCTTCCGCGGTCGGCGCCCCCTTGGGCCAAGGCATCGGCGAATGAATCACCAGCCACCTTCCCAACCAATTTGCCAACGGCGACTTCTTCGGAGCCACCTTCAACGTCCCCAACCCCATCTTGATTCCCGCAATCAGGTGCGCCTGCATCCCCGCCGCGTCCATCTTCCCCCACTTGCTCGCCGTCTCCGGCCGCAATTTCATCACCCGCTTCTTCAGCGCGTCCCGCTCGCTTCGATCGAAGATACTCGCCATGGGCCTCAGTCTACATCGACTCCACCGTCGATACAATGTTAGGAAATTATGACCACGGCAATACTGGCTTCACTCGGCGGCGAAGAGGGTTGCCGGCATCTCGCTGACACTTTCTACTCACGCGTCGCCGGCGACCCCGTTCTCCGCCCGCTCTTCCCGGGAAAAAGCCTTCGCTGCGCCACCGAGGAATTTGGTGCCTTCCTCATCCAATTTCTTGGCGGGGACGAATCGCAAACGCAATACCGTTGGTGGCTCAGCTTGCGCGAATCGCACGCCCGCTTCAAGATCAGCCAGGCCCAGCGCGCTGCCTGGCTCAGGCACATGATGGCGGTTCTTGAGGCCACCCCAATCGATGACGTCACGCGGATTGCCCTTCGTCAATTTTTCACTGGTACTTCTTCGTACCTAACAGGACAATCCGCCGCCGCCCTCCAAACGGGAGAGCTGGAGACGCGCTGGCAAAGCCAGATCCTGCTGGACGATTTGATTGCGGCTTTGGCCGCCCCTGACGACAGCCAAGCACTCGCCCTCGCCCCCCATTTCGCCTCCCGCCCCTCCGTCTACGTGGGGATTCTGGCGCGAATGATCCAAGCAGGCCGCCCGCCTCTCATCCGCTTCGCCTGTGAAGCCATCCGGAATGACCGCTCTCTGAGCACCCGCCGCTCCGGAGGCAAAACCATCCTGCACTATGCCTGTGGTGCCGGTTGCGTTGAAGTTGTGGAACTACTACTGCACCTCGGCACCGACCCGAACGTCGAAGACCGTGGAGAACACCCCCCACTCTACTGCTTGGCTAACGAGTGCGCTTCCAACGCTGGCCCGGCCTTGGTCCGCATGCTCGTGCAAGCCGGAGCGGACGTCAATCATTGCGGCGGCGTCACAGGTGCCACCCCCCTCCACATGGCGGCCCGCCGCGGCTTCGTCGAAATTGCCCAGGCCCTACTTGATTGCGGAGCAAAGCTCAACGCCCGCGATCGCAAGGGCGACACCCCCCTCCAGCGCGCCCTCAATTGCCGTAGGCCGCAAGTCGCACAGTTGCTCGCCGGACTTTGAGCACTGCCTTGCTTCAGGTTCTTATCACAGCTTTTTAAAAGTTTCTTACGCCTCCAACCGCCACATAACAAGCGACTTGTCCGGCGATCCCCAAAATCATGGTTCGGAATCGCACTTTCGGTTTGTATGATCAATGCGACCGAAAGGACCCCAATCATGTCAACAGAGAATCAGATCGCGGCTAACCGCGCAAACGCTCAGCATTCCACTGGGCCGACTTCTGCCGAGGGCAAAGCGAAAGCTGCCAAAAACGGCCTAACCCACGGGCTAAACTCCAACCCCGAAACCCTCTTTGCGGCCAAACCGGAAGAAGCCGAAGCCTTCCGCGCGCTCTCGCAAAAGCTCCGTAAAGACTGCGTCCCCGAATCGGATCTCGAAGACGCCGCTTTCACCCGCTATGCTTGGGCCAACTTCCAACTCACCCGCGCCCGCCGCTGGGAAGAACTGGCGGAAGACCGCTGGGTGGAAAACCCGGACGACGCAAAATCCTTTTCCCATTTTGAGAGAACCCTCAAGATGGCGGCGGCCCTCGAAAGAAGAGCCGACAAAGCCATGAAGGAACTCCGTCAACTGCAAAAAGACCGGCTCGCCGCCTACGAAGTCTACGCCGAGCACTGCGTAATGGGCAAAGAAGTCAACATCCCCAAAAGCCTCCCCATGGCCGAGCTCCGAAGGACAGATCTCGCCAACACCAGTCCAAACTACATCGCCCAGTTCCTGCTCTATCAAACGAAAGAGGTCAAGGATACGGCGAAGCGGATGTTAAAAGACGCAAAAAGCAAACCCAATTCCCCCGCTCCGGCTGGCGACAACCCCTTCGCCAGTCTCAGCATCGAGGAGTTACTGCGAATCGCAAAACAAACCGGCCTGGACAAATAGCAAACAGCGGTTACTGGCTTCAGTGAAGCCGTTCGGCAACAAGGTGGGGACTGTCCGCTTTGGGACTGTCCCCCTTTGGGGTATGCGATTCCAGACAAGCCAACTACGGGCGCTCAACGCTCCATCGGTAATGCGCGCTGGCCTGATCGATAACATCAGGTAAATCCTCCGCAAGCAAATACCCAGCGCTCACAAGCCCCCTCGCCACCTCCTGGACAAATAGCAAACAGCGGTTACTGGCTTCAGTGGAGCCGTTCGGCAACAAGGTGGGGACTGTCCGCTTTGGGACTGTCCCCTTTGGGGTATGCGATTCCAGACAAGCCAACTACGGGCGCTCAACGGTCCATCGGTAATGCGCGCTGGCCTGATCGATAACATCAGGTAAATCCTCCGCAAGCAAATACCCAGCGCTGACAAGCCGTCGCGCCACCTCACTTACAGCACCCAAAAAATGTTCCCGCGTTGGATACCGCTCACTTACACTGAGCCGCGTATCGATCTGAACATTCCGCCCGGCCCGATTCTTGGCAAACGGTAAAAGCGAACCCATTTCGCCGGCCAACTGGCCGGCGGCGGACGTTTCCGGATGCCGGTAATTCCAACCCGTATAAGTGGCCAGCGGCACAGCTACCAGCGGCAACCGGATCCCGGCCACATCATTGCCATCAGCATCCACGCTGGGCACCAGCGTCGCATAACGCGGACCAATCTTAGGCGGCTGCGTCGCAAAATCCAGCAAGTAAACTTTCAAGTTCGGCGGAGGCAGCACCAGGTTCGGAATCCGTGGCCAAGCCACGCTCTCCGGGCTAACCAGAGTCTTATCGATCAACTTGGGGTACTGGCTTGCTGGCGGAGTAACTCCGTCAACAACCCAACGATCCATCGCGATCAACAGAGCCCGCGTCACGCCTACCCGGTCCAACGGGTTCAAGGCCGACAAACTCTCCGGTACCCGTTCTGGCGGAAACACCCCCGCAAAGTGCGATCCGCTCGACACCATATAGATCCGCGAACTTTCAGGCAGCGGAAGATCCTTCTTCCCCTCGGGGTCGGTATGAATCAACGACGCCCCGCGGTTGTAATACTCCGAGCTCGACAAGATATGAAACAACCTGGGCACAACCTTCTTGGTGGTGGCCTTGGCCAATAGCGAATCGCTCAACTTACTAAATGGATCGACACTCGTCGAATCCGCAAACGGAAAAATATCGACAGGAAAGAAGAAATTGAAATGCTGCTCGGCGTCTCTGCTGGCCTGACCAAAACGCAAATTGAACGATCCCCGGCCCGCCCCGCCCACCTCGTCAATCACGCCGTCAAACGCAATCCCTCCGCCCTCCATCTCATTGAATCCCTCATAGAGGAACTGCCGCAAAAACCGCCCACTCTGCGAAACTCCCCAACCGTAAGCACTCTTAATTCCGCGCGCCGCCTTAAAGTAAGACACAATATCGCGCGTCGCGGCAAGCGAACACCCCAGCACCCGCGCGCCCGTCGCCTTGTAAACGACGTCATAAATCTGCCCCGGCGCAAAGCCCCCCGCCAGCGAAACCTTGCCGCCCTCCAGCATCCGCCAGTCCCCGCGTGGCAACTTCTGCGGCTTACCTGTCGCGGAATCGCGCACCGTCATAAAGTCCTCGACGCTGTCCATACTGACAGGCGAGTAAGCCACATGCCCCCGGTCCGCCAACTCGGCCTCCATCGTCCGCTTGGCAAAAATGAAATTACCGCGAACCAACCCAGTTACACCGGGCACGATCGGCAACGACGCCCGCATCCTCCCTTGCGGCACGTCCCACTGCCAGCCCATCCACAGGATCGAGTAGCCCTGCTTCATCAACATCCCGTCGCCAAAGTGCTCGGGCAGCGTCGGATCGGGCGACACCGCGGCTTTTTGCAAAACCCGCAACGCCGCCTTGCCTCCCCGATTGCCAATCTCGTAGAACAGCTTTCCGTTCCCCCGTGCCGCATCCACCGGAGTCAAAAGATAAAAGTCGGCGCTAAATTCAACCAACCCCGCCGCATTGCGTGGTGCCAGCTTCAAGTCAACGATCGCTTCGTTTACCGCGAGGCCCGGGTCCAAAGCAAAGTGCGCCTTGCCGACAATCTTCTGGTAAGCCCCAGCCAACCCAAATGCCTTGCCATTCAGCACCGGCTCGGTTCGCTCCACTTCCAGCCGCGTCACGGCACCAAACCCAATCTGTGCGATCAACAAAGCGAACCTAATTACCCTCATCCCTATGATTCTAGACAGATATCATGGAAGCCGATGAGAATCCTGTTTGGTCTGGTCTTCTGCACAGCCGCGCTTGCTCATGCACCCCGCCCCTCGCCAACTAAGATACGATTGCGACCATGCGATACAGCCTGCTACTGATGCTCGCGGCGGCCCTTGGCCTGCCCGCCGCCCAGACCGTCCTTGTCCTGACTACGGAAGGCCGCTGGCTCGAAGGCGTAACCCCCGCCGCCAAGGCCGGCGACACTCCCCTCGCCCAAATCCTCTCGATGCACAATCGAGCCCCCGCCTCCGCCAAAGAGGCCGAAGCCATCGCCGCCGGCCTTGCCTCACTCGCCGCTCCATCAATCGAAGACCTCACCAACATCGGCCTTCCCGTTCTCACTCCGCTGCTGAACATGCTCAAGGACACAGACCAGCACGAGCCCAAGCCGCTTTATAACCTCTTCGATCGGATCATGCCGCCGGGTGCCGATCAACTGGACCGTGCCGCCAGCCTCTGGCGCCTGGAAAACGCCCCTCCCAAGCGTGGTCCCTGGCCCACCGGCGAAATCAAGGTCGGCACCGAGATCATTCCCTGGGCATCCATCCGCATGATCGCCGTTCGCCGCAAATCCGTCGCCCGCAAAGTCGAGGTCCACTCCCTGCGCCACTCCACTCAACTCGAATACCTCGACACCGGCGTCTATCTCGCTCCCGCCTCCCAACTCAAGCTCAGCGCCACCGGCTTCACCCGCCTCTCCTGGTCGCAGGATGGATGGGCCTCCGGCCCAGGCGGTCTCACCGTCCCCGGCCCCAACTATAAGACAAACCTGACCGATGGCCACCCCTTCGGCGCGCTGCTGGGTCGCGTCACCGCCAAAGGCCAGCTCGTCTTCCTTGGCGCCTCCGCCACTAAGGATAGGCTCGGCGCGGGCCGCCTACACTTGGCGGTCAACGACAACAAGCATTGGCAGAACAACGTTGGTGCTTATCTGGTCACGATGAGCGCAAGCGATGCCTACGACTTGGGCGCGCCGCGCTAGAAGGTAAACGCGAAGCCCACGGTCACTCGTTGCTGAGCGAACAAGCGCCGCGAATTCGGCGCCTCAAGCGTCACCAGACTCGGGTTCCACATCGGGTCTTCAGAGTCGATTGCCGCGGCCAAGGACTTGCGCAGAAAGTCCGGCCGCTGGCTCAGCGTGTTGCGATAGTCGATCTTCATGATCCAGCACTGCGCCATCCGGATCTTCACGCCGCCACCACTCTGGAAGGCTGGCTGAAAGATCCCTCCGCCCTCGAGTGGCGCGGCGTGCCCAAAGTTGTAAGCCGCTTGGATCATCCCGACATTGCCCAGGCCAAAACGGAATAAGCCCTTCGCTTTCTGGAATGGCGCGTCGGTAAGGTGCACCAGTTGGATCGCCGGTCCCACCGCAATATACGGACGGAAGCGTGACTCGATCGGTCGCAGGTGGACCACCGTGCTGTAGCTGAACTGCCGGGAGAGCAGGCCGGCGCGCTGTTCGACGATCCCCGGCAATTCCTCCGAACCCGTCGGGATGACCTTGTGCAGTCCCAATAGAAAGCTGCCTCGCAGATAGCTGAAGCCCAGCTCATGCGACATCCAGCGGTTCGAGTGAATCGTCACCGTACCCGCCAACGAAAAGCCCGGTGAGATGTTGTTGCCCGCCGTCACCGACAGATGCGTCGGAGGACCTGTGGGAGTGCGCTGATGGGAGAGGATCAACGCCTCTTCGCCCACCGTTGATTTGCTGAACAATGAGGTCCCGAGCGTGAACCCCAGCTCGACGCTTGGCGTCTCCCAGTCCGAGCGCGGTAGGGTCGCCGGGCCGGGTGATGGTGTCGGGCGCTTTGGCGCTGGTGCGACGAGACTGCCACTCCCGGCTCCACCGCTGTCGCGGTCTTCCGCCCAGGGGCCAGGCACCCATGCCGCGCTATCCGTATTCCGCACGCTCAACAAGGTCTGCCGCACCGGCAGGCTCTCGGGCGGAGGCTTCTTGCCCATCATCCGATGCACCTGATAGACCCAAGCCGCCCCCTGCCAAATCAGGTTGCCCCGGATTACGTCATTGCGCACCGTCAGAATCACTTGCCGCACTCCCCGCGCAACCGGATTGCCGCGGCCCAAGTCCACCTCCGTGCCGTTGGTCTCGTCAAAGCGCCGCGGCGACTTGCAGTCATTGATGTGAAGCACCGCCACCGCCCTGTCCGTCTGCAGCGGCTGTCCACTGCTGTTGTGCGCACCCTCGACGACCCAAGGGCGCTCCACAAGTTCGGCCGCCTCCACACAGCCGGTAAAGTACAGGTCGTTGAACACCTTTGCCCGTTCCTCGTCGATCCTTTCGTCGATCTTGTGCGTCACGGTGCGTTGCCGAACGCTCATCACGATCCCCGTGTCCTGCGTGGCCGAAGCCGTAAACACCGACCGGCCGTCCCAGGTCTCGTTGTGTTCGTAGATCCGTAAGTGGTGGCGCTTGGAGAAAGTGTCCAGCGACTTGGACAAACTCATTACCGCGCTCTCGTCCTCCAGCAGCAGCGTCGACATCGGTGCGTCTTCAAAGCCCTGCGACTCAGCAATGGCGCGCAGCGTTCGATACCGAACCGCCGCGCTGCGATCCAGCGCTTGCACCCAGCCCGCCGCCAGGAAAGCCCGCTCAATCGCGCTCCGCTCGCCGAAGAACACCAGGTTTGTCAGGTCCGAGAGTTTCCCGCTACTCGACGTTCGCGTCTGATACGGCATCCGCCGTATCATCGACGACAATTCTTCGCGCGCATCGGTCGTGATTGCCACCGGAACAGTCTTTGCCGCCTCTTGGTATCCAGAGTCGAAGGCCCGATTGACGTGCAGCACCAGTTCCGCACCCGTCCGCCAACGGATCTCCGGGTCGCTGAAGCGCAGCATCGTAGAGAAGGCCGCCGTCGAGAAAATCAGCGCGATCGGGTCGACCGCCGCCAGGCCCGTCAGTACTCCCGCCGCCCGGAATCCCGGCGTGTTCGTCGAGCGGATGCCGCGCACCGTACCTTGCTTGTCCAGCTTCTCCCGCGCATTTTCCACCTCGGCAACCCGGGACTCAAACTGCACTCTCGTGCCGTTCGGCAGCTCAAGCGTTGTGAAGTCCAGGTGCAGCGAGGCATTTTCCCGGTACAACCCGAGACCGACACGATGAGCTTCTGTCAGCGTGCCATGGACCAGCGTTCCCGATGGGATTAGGATTTGGTCGCCTGACAGCACTGGCGCAATCACCACCGCCTCCACCGGCATCCCTTTATGCGCCGTGAAAGAGTTGATCCCGTGCCGCAGTCGTACCTCCAGCCGCGCACCCTCCGGCACCACAATGGCGAAACAGATCGAGCTAGATAAAGCGAACAGCAGTGCCGCTCGGATCACTTGTCCCCCCATAGGCTGGAAGCCCGCCATGCCAGCGTCGTAATCGCGATGCTGGCCAGCCCGTCCGCCGCGTAGTGGTAGCGACCATAAATCGTCGCCGCAAACACCAACAGTGCAATGCCCAAGACAGGACCCCAAATCGCCCGCCGCTCCGGCAGCACCGTATACAAACCCCAGAAGCTGGCAAAGGCAACCGCCACGTGCCCGCTCGGGAACACGCTGGTCGCGATGTCGAGGTGGTCGAGCACGAAGACGTTCAGCTTGCGAAACACACTGATGTATATCGGCAAATCCTGGGCTGGCGCGAACAGACGGGGGGATTGGATCGGCACCAGCGGCAGAAGGGCATAGGCGCTAAGCGCACCAAGAAAGAATACCCGGTAGAAGCGGTCGATCATCGCTCGCTTCTTAGAAAGATAGATCGCCAACAGGCAGGCGAGCGGCACCGCGTATAGCAGCAGGTAGCAGAATTCGAGGAAGGCCGGAACTGCCGGGCCAAGGCTTTCGATGCTTGTTTTGAGGCCGAAGCGATAAAGCACGGCGTGGTCCCAGTCGAGCCATGTGCGCTGCGTCTCGACCAGATAGCGCCCCGTCGCCAGCCAGCCAATCTCCCAATAGGCCACAAGGATGAGACTGGTGGCGATCCAGTCACGCGCGTACGCTGTATACAGACGCCCGTCGATGGTCTGAAGATTGGCAATCCCAACAATCAGCATGGGAACCGTGCAGGCCAGGGCCAGTTTCAGGGGGTGGACAGGTAGGAGGAAAGCGAGGAGTACGAGGTAGAGGAAGAATACGACCGCGATTCGTTCCCCACTTCGACAGCGGGTAAGCCAAGTGCCGGATTCGATAGAAGCCGCATTTGCGGCGCGGTATGCAAGCACGCTTGAAGATTCTTTAACCCCTACGGGGCAACCCCGAGGATACAAACTATCAAATAACGCGAACTCTTAGAATCTAGCACTTGCACATTAACCAATGACGAAAGGTCGATAAATTTTAACGACTGATCGACTGCAGGAGCCTCCTAGCGGCCTCAAAGCGGTCGCCGATCCCGGCGAGATGCTGTCGCGCGCCGGCGATGTCCTTGCCTTGGTTGATCAGGGCGAATGCCAGCATGTAGTGGGCGCGGACGGAGTCAGGGTCATCACGAAGGCTGAGGCGGGCGAGCTCCTCCGCCTCGGCGTACTCGGCCCGTTGGGCATGGTAAGCCGAGAGGTTCGTGTTGTTGGGGCTGTCATTTGGGTCGATCTGGCGGGCGCGGTCGAGGAAGGGCTTGGCCGCCTCCGGCGTCGGGCCTTGCAGATACAAGGCCCCCAGGTTTTTGAGGGCGTCGAAGTAGAAGGGATCGATCTCGGTCGCCGCCTTGAGATGTTCGATGGCGCGATCCCGGTCCTTGGCCTTGTGGGCCTTTTGCGCTTCAGCGAATTCCTTCAGTGCGGCTTTGGGCGTCTTGTGGCCGAGCCGTCCAGCGGAGATTGAGCCGCGGGCGCCGTTGGACTGCCGGGATGGGAGTTGGACCGCCAAATGGCCAGGAGCGGCTGTGTGGATCTCCTGTTCGTAGAGAACCGTTCCAGCTTCGTCGACGAAGCGCAGCTCGGCGAAGCCAGCGGTCTGAGACGGGAGATCGAAGGCACCGTTGCCGAAGACCCGGGCCTCGGCGATGATTCGGCGAGTGGCGATGTCGATGAGTTGGACGCGAAGCCCACGGAGCGTATCGGGGCTGGAGG
>JANXUM010000434.1 GCA_025356215.1 Bryobacter sp.
GGCGGCGGCGATGGCTCGGGAATTGATCGCCAAGGACCCCAAGGTCCCCGAGTTGCACTTCATTCTTGGCGATTCACTGATGCTGCAACAGGAGCCGGAACCGGCGATCGAGGCCCTGCGCAAGGCGGTCCAAATGCGCAAGAACTACCTGTCCGCGCAGGCGGTGCTGGGACGCGCGCTTTTGCAGACGGGGCACCCTGTCGATGCGATTCCGTACCTGCTGGCCGCCTTGCCGATCGATAGCGACGGTAGCTTGCGCTTCCAGTTAAGCCGCGCCTATCAAGATGCCGGACAACGAGAAAAAGCTGCCGAGCAGTCAAAGATTTACGCAACCATCAAGCAAAGTGCCGACGTTCAAGTGCCGACAATTTCCGCACCCCGCCCGTAGTTGCTTGACACGACTGACATAATGCCCTTCAATAGATAAATCGAGAAGTGTGCCGGAAGTTCACAGTCGAACTTTCAGATGGCTTCAATTTCAATAAGAAAAGGGGCACTGTATGAATCGCTTCAAGCATTTTGCGTTTGCAGTTGCGGCGCTTGCCGCAATTGTGAGCTGGCCGACGGACGCGTCGGCGCAATCGCTCTACGGGTCGGTAGTTGGACAGGTTTCGGATCCTTCGGGCGCCGCGATCGTCCAGGCTACCGGAACCTTGACGAATAAGGCCAATGGCCAGATTTATGAAGACAAAGCCGACGAGAATGGGCGCCTGCTCATCGCCAACGTGCTGCCGGGAGATTACGATCTCAAGGTTGTCACCCCAGGCTTCAAGACGCAGACGCGCGTGGGCCTGCGTGTTTCGGCCGGTGCCATCACGCGCTCAGACTTCAAAATGGAAATTGGCGCGATCGCCGACCAAATCACGGTCGAATCCACAGCCACGGTTTTGCAGACGGATAAAGCGGACACGCACACCGAATTGAACGCCAAGCAGATCTCCAACCTGCCGCTGTCGGGCTTCCGCAATTACCAGAGTCTGATCAATCTCGTGCCAGGCGCGACGCCAGCCGGGTTTCAGAACTCGATCACGGACTCCCCTGGACGCTCCTTGCGCACCAACATCAACGGCACCAACGCCAACAACAACGTAACGCGCATTGACGGCGCTGCCAGCGTCAACCTTTGGCTGCCGCACCACACCGGTTATGTTATGCCCGCCGAGATGGTGGACACGGTGGGCGTCACCACCGCAGCCGGCGACTCGGATCAAGGCCAGGCGGGCGGAGCGGCGATCACCGTTTTGACCAAGTCGGGCACGAACCAGCTCCACGGCAGCGCTTTCGAGTATCACGACAACGATCACCTCAAGGCCTACAACTACTTCTCCAAGGCCAACCCTTTGGCCAGCGGCCTGGCTTCACCTAAGCCGCTGCGCGTCTACAACAACTACGGCGGCACCATTGGCGGCCCGATCGTGAAGAACAAGCTGTTCTTCTTCTACAGCTTTGACGGCACGCGCCAGCGCGATGGCGCGGTCGGTACCTACGGCGTCCCGACCACCGACATGAAGGCTGGCATCTTTACCGGCACTGGCACCACCATTTACGACCCGCTCACCGGCAACGCGGACGGCACGGGCCGCACAGCCTTTCCCGGCAACGTGATCCCAACCAATCGTATGAGCCCCCAGGCTTTGAAGATTCAGAGCTACTACCCGACGGCGAACCTGAGCGGCTTTCAGAGCAACTACTTTACGTCGGCTGTGCCTACCTTCGCCCGTGACTACAACGACATCAAGATCAACTACAACCTGAGCGACAAGCAGCAGATATTTGGCCACTACGGCATCATGAAGGCGCTTGTAGTTGGGAAGGCTATCTTCGGCGACGGCGTCGGCCCGGCCCCTGGGGCAGACCCCGCCACCGGCAACACCAAAGTGCAGAACATGTCGATCGGCACCAACCGGGTAATCACTCAGTCGCTGCTCTTCGATGGCGTGATCGGCTATCAGCGGCAGGATCAGACCGTGCGTGGCGTTGACTTTGGCAAGGACTTCTCCTCGACGCTTGGCATCCCCGGCATCGGCGGCTCCGATCCGCGCCAGCAGGGCTTCCCCAATATCTCCATCAATGGCTACGACGGCTTCGGCGTCCCTGGCTGGGTTCCTCTCCAACGCATTGAGGAGAATTACACGCTGAGCGCCAACATGACATGGTCAAAGGGCAAGCACAACGTCCGCTTTGGCTTCAACGGCACCAACTACCGGATGACGCATTGGCAGCCGGAACTGGGTGCCGGTCCTCGCGGATCCTTCGGCTTTAACGGCAACGCGACGGCCTTGAACGGCGGCGCGGCGATCAATAACTTCAACGGCTACGCAGCTTTCCTGCTGGGTCAATCCGACGACGTGCAGAAGAGCTATCAGTACATCACGATGACCCCGCGCGAGTTCCAGTTCAGTTGGTACTTGCAGGACCGCTGGCAGGTGACGCGCAAGATGACGGTTACCGCCGGTCTACGCTATGAGCTTTATCCCTTGATGACCCGCGCCACCGGCAAGGGCATTGAGCGCCTGGATCCGGCTACCAACCTCGTCTATCTCGGTGGACGTGGCAACGTGCCCAAGGATGTCGGCATCAGCGTCAGCAAGAAGTTGTTCGCGCCGACGGTCGGTATTGCTTACCGCTTGAACGATAAGACGGTGATCCGCACGGGATACGGTCTCAATTTCGACCCGCTTCCCTTCTCGCGTCCGCTGCGCGGCTTCTATCCGCTGACGATCAACAATTCGTTCCAGCCGGTAAACGGCTTTAGCGCCGCACGGACTCTGGCCCAGGGCATCCCCGCCCCGATTCTGCCCGACCTCTCGTCGGGTGTGATCACGCTCCCCAATAACGCCGACATGCGCAGCCCGTACGCGGGTCTGATCCATCGCGGCTACACGCAATCGTGGAACTTCACCATTGAGCGCCGCTTGCCGCAGGACATTCTGGGCACGATCGCTTACGTCGGTACTCAGTCGACTCACTTGTTCGCTGACCGCGACATCAACGCCGGGTCGCCCGGTCTTGGAGCCGCTGGCCGCCCGTACTTCAACACCCTCGGGCGCAACATCGCCACCAACATGTGGGATGGCTATCTGAGTTCGAACTACCACTCGCTGCAATCCAGCGTCCGCAAATCGTTGAGCAAGGGCTTGATGCTGCAGGGCGCTTACACTTGGTCGCATGCGATCAACATGACGGACGACGACGGCTGGGCGAGCGTCGGCTGGAACTGGGGACCGGTGTTTAACCGTAACCGTGCCGACGCCGGCTACGACCGCCGCCACGTCCTGCAAATGGGCTGGGTCTACGAATTGCCCTTCGGCAAGGGCAAGACCTTCGTCAAGAGCGGCATCGCTTCCTACATTGTGGGCGGCTGGTCGGTCAATGGCGTAATGTCCAATTACACAGGCACTCCGTTTACGATTAGCGCGCCGGGCGCGTCGCTGAACGCTCCGGGCAATTCGCAGACCGCAGACCAAGTGGGAGCGCTGAATGTGCTCGGTGGCATCGGCCGCAACTCGTACTACATCGATCCGACCGCGTTCAAGGCGGTTACGGATGTGCGTTTCGGTTCAACCGGCCGCAACGTTGCTCGGGGCAGTGGTGTCTGGAACACAGACCTGATGATCAACCGTAGCTTCGCGATCCGCGAAAAGGTCACGGCGGCCTTCCGCGCCGAGTTCTACAACCTGCCCAACACCGCCCACTTCGGCGGCGTTTCCAGCGGCAGCGTCACCAGCGGCAACTTCCTGCGCATCTTGAGTTCGTCCGGCGAGCGGCAAATCCGCTTCGGCCTCCGGGTTGGATTCTAAGACAGCGTAAACAAATGGACGAAAGGGCGGAGCGGGCTTAGGCCTGCTCCGCCCTTTTTATTTCTGTTGCAGTTGTTTGAGAAGGCGGGCGGCGCTGGGCTGGTCCGGGTCGTAGCGAAGGGCCGCTTGGATCTCAATCATGGCCGCTGGCCGGTCGCCCTGCGCGTAGAGTGCCATCGCCAGATTCATTCTGGCACCAGTGAGCGCGGGGTTCACAGCCAGCGCGGCGCGCCACAGTTCGATCGCCCCGACGGCGTCGCCGGCCTTGATCCGGATTACGGCAAGATTGGTTGCGGCGCTCGCGTTGCGCGGGTCCAGCCTTAGCACCGCCTCGTAGAGCGGGCGGGCCTCGGCTTCCCTGCCCTCGCGGTCGTGCACTTGCGCAAGCTGCGCCATGGCGGCGACGTCGCTGGCGTTCAGGCTCTCGCTCAACAGTCGCTTGGCCGACTCGATTCGATTGACGATCGCATACGCGAGGCCGAAGTCCCGAGCGGATGGCTCACCGGGCCAAAAGGCGCGAAGCCTCTCCAGTGCGGCGGGCCCGGCAGGTCTTGGGCGGCGGGGGATGGAATGGTCTGTATAAGAAGAGTGGTCGACGCCGCGCGCGGCGCCCTTTGGCATGTGGCACGAGACGCAGTCTCCGGCCGGGGCTGTTAGACATGGCTTTGAAACGTGGCAGCTCTGGCAGCGCTGATTGTAAGTGGCGCTGGAGGCGGCGGCATGCGGGTTGTGGCAGGTGGTGCAAGTCAGGCTCTCCCCCTGGGGCAGCTTGCAACTGCTCGCGGAGAGTTTCTCGAAATGGCTGGTGACGCCCAGAGGAGCCGACGAGGCGGGAGCATCCCAAACAAAGGCCGCCGAGAAGTCGGCGAGCTTTTTTCCGGGCGAATAAGTGGCGCCATCCGCGCGATAACGGGCTACTCGCGCCGCACCCGTAAGATGACACTGCGCGCAAACGCCGTCACGCTCCTCGGCGGGCAGCTTGCGAGGATTGACGATGCCGTTCGACGTCAGCGCCCGCCTGGTCTGCGTGGACATCAACTTGATGTGCTCAGCGCCGGGCCCGTGGCAGCGCTCGCAAGACACGCCAGCGTCCATCGACGTAGCCGTGATGTTCGAGGCGTGGCATTGCAGGCAAGCGGGCTCCACAGCGCGCGTCAGGTCAAGCCGCGGAGCTTTGTCGAAGCCGGGCGATAACTGCCAGCGCCCCGGCGCCGAATAGAAAGATAGCGGCGACTGAAAGAACTTGGCGTCCAACCGGAATAGGTAGCTTCGGCCAACCCTGCCCGAGCCGATAAACCACTCCAAGGCGCGCGTACCGGAGAACTGATCGGGCTTTGAAAATTCCAGCAGGAGCTTTGGCCCAAGGCGTTTGACGGAGAAGTGCGTACCCGTCAGATTGTCGACAAAGGCCGGCTGAGCCTGGTGCGCGGGGCTAAGGACCTTACCGCTACTGAGCGCCATTGGCGTCTTTGCATACGCTTGGACAATTGTGGAATGACAGGCGGCGCAGGCGTGATCGGCTGTCTGGCCGCGCAGGGCAACGCAAAGCAACAGAGCGTAGGCCAGTCGCATTGACCCTAGCGCCCCCGCGCCAGCTTGAAGCCCACATCCATGAGGATCTGCACTCCCAGACACAACAAAATGAACGCGGACAGGCGCAGCATCACGATGCTACCAGTGTGTCCGATCAGGCTGACCAGCTTGGGCGCGGAGCGGTAACAGAGGTAAACGACAAAGGATACAAATGCCAAGCCCAGCATGGCAATCAAGATCGAAGGGTTCCAGTATTCGCCTTCGCCAAACAACCCCGCGCCCAAGGTGAGCGCGACGGAGATTGAGCCCGGCCCGCAAGTGAGTGGGAAGGTAAGCGGATAAAACGCGCGACTGGAGATCAGCTCATCGGTTGGTTCCGAGGCCACGCTATCCTTACTCGCGGTGTCGTCGCTGCGCAGCAAGCGCCAACCCGAAGACGCCACCAGCAGCCCTCCGCCAATTCGCACTGCATCGAGAGACAGGCCAAAGAAGCGCAGTACCAGCGAGCCGAGAAAGGTCGCCGCGATCAACAGCACCAACGAATTGACGCCAATGCGGCGGGCCATCGCTTTGCGCGCCTCCTCTGGCCAACCAGCCGTCATCTGCAGATAGATGGGCGCAAGGCCGATCGGATTGATGATCGGCAACAGGGTAAATATGACGAGGAAGAGCGCCTTGAGCGCGGCATCGAGTGGCATCACTTCTTGGGGGGGTACTTGGAGAAGAGCTCTTTGACGTCCTTCTCAACCTTCTTGGCCACTTTGGCCGGGCTGCTCTCATCGTCGCGATAGATGCCACGCCAGACAAGATGCTTGGAGGCGGCCTCTGTCAAATCGATGACAAGGGTGCCCTGAGTGTAGTTATACGTGGTGTGCCGGGTGCCCATGCCGCGGCGGCCCGTGGCCCAGGATTGCACCTCACGCTTGTTGGCCGCGCCGAGATGCCAAGTGACTACGAGATCGGGGCGG
>JANXUM010000435.1 GCA_025356215.1 Bryobacter sp.
GCCCCGCGTCCATTGACCGTCTTTCTTCTGCAAGTCGCGAGCGGTAATGTCGTTGACGCAGGTGTATCCGAAGATGTGATCCATGGCGTCCTCGGGGCGAATGTGGCGCCCGCGCTTGGAGATCACCAAGCCGATCTCTCCTTCGAAATCCACCCGGCTCGATTGCGGCGGATAGACGATCGCGTCGCCGTGGGTGATCAGCGACGACAGCGGCTTCAAAAAGATCAAAGGCTCGGTGGGCACGTCATTACCCAGTTCCTTGGCGTGGTCGACATAGTTACGGCCAACGCAGATAATTTTTGACGGCAGCACCGGCGGCAAAAAGCGCACGCTGCTCGCCAAGTGGTCCTCTGCAAACGCAGTGCCAAACAGACAATGCGTCTCAATGACTTTGTCGCCGTCAAGGATGCCGTAAAGGCCATTGGCGGTGGTGGGCTCCGCGTCTTGCGACAAGGCGAAGCGAACGAATTTCTTCATGGGATGCGGATCTCCACTGGTTCTGATTTGGGGCTTTCATTGCCCTTTTTATCCACCGCGCTCACCGTGTAGCGATAGAGCTGGCCGGACGCGATCGCGGCGTCGCGATAGCTGGCCGCCGTGGGCGACTCAAAGACTTTAACAAACGCACCTTGCCCGACGGCGCGAAACACTCGATACAGCGCAAGGTCTGTCTCCTGGTTGCGCTCCCAACTCAGTTGGTTTGCCGACGGCCCGGTCAGGACCGACAAGCCAGTCGGCGTCGCCGGGGGGAATGTATCCACCGGGCTGATCGTCACTGGCTCGCTGGTCTCGCTGATGGCCGAGCCTTCGACCGCGATAAGCGTGTACTTATATTGCGTATCGTAAATGGCGCCCGTGTCAGTAAAGCGCGGCACGGTCACGGTCCCCATCTCGGTGGCCTGCGGCTCGCCGGGTCCTTGACGGTAGAGACGCCACTCGACGCCCGGCCGCTTGGCAACGTCGGTCCAGTCCAGATCGACACCCTTGGCCGAAGAGACCGCGCGGAAGTCCGGCGGCGGCAACAGCACCGGCACAACTTTGAGGGTTATGAAATTCGACCAACCTGAGGCGCGCATCTTTGGATTGGCGACGCGCACGCCAAGGACAACGTCCTGGTTGGCCCAATCGGCCACCGGGATCTTGGCTTCCACCTTCCCCGGCACCGTCGCGCTCACATCGGCCACCTTCGCCGCCCCACTCCAGGCGTCGGCATTAAAAGGCGTCCCAACACTGGCGCCCACCTTCAATTCCACCGCGCCAATCTTGTCCAAATCCAGACCTTCCATCGTCTTGGCCGGAATCGTAAAGCTCACCAGCAAACTGCTGCCCACTTGCTTCACGGCAAGGTCCGTCACCGCCAGCGGGATCTTCAGCGCGGGCGGCAGAGGATCTCCCACATAGCCGCAGCCGGCAAGCGAGAATGCGAGAACAACCAGATAACCGTTGCGCATTAGAGGATGTACCGGCTCAAATCCTGATCCTTGACGATGGCGCTCAACTGCTTGCGCACATAAGCGGCATCGATCGTGATCTTCTTCTTCTTCAAGTCTGGCCCCTCAAATGAGATCTCTTCGACAACCTTCTCGAGAATCGTATGCAGCCGCCGCGCGCCAATGTTCTCGGTCGACAGATTTACCTCGGCCGCCAGCTTGGCCATCTCCTCGATGGCGCTCTCGTCAAACTTCAGTTTGATGCCCTCGGTCTCAAGCAAGGCAATGTATTGCTTGGTCAGCGCGTTCTTGGGCTCCTTCAAAATCCGCACCAGGTCGGCATGGGTCAGGCTCTGAAGCTCTACCCGAATCGGAAAGCGCCCTTGCAACTCGGGGATCAAGTCCGACGGCTTGGAGACGTGAAACGCACCGGCGGCGATGAACAAGATGTGGTCGGTGCGGACAAAACCGTAACGCGTATTCACCGTCGTACCTTCGACGATCGGCAGGATGTCCCGCTGCACGCCCTCGCGCGAGACGTCCGGCCCTGTGCCGCCCTCACGCCCGGCGATCTTGTCCAACTCATCGAGAAAGATGATTCCGTTGCGCTCCACGCGATCGAGCGCCTCCTTGGTGATCTGGTCCATGTCGATCAGCCGCTCTTCCTCCTCTTCGGTGAGGTAATCGAGCGCCTCCGGCACCTTCATCTTGCGCTTCTTCATGCGCGGACCAAACAACCCAGGCAACATCTCCTGGATGTTGGCACCCATCTCCTCCATGCCGGGCCCCGCAGCCACGTGCACCTGCGGCGTCTTCTCCTTGACGTCGATCTCCACCATCTTGTCGTCCAGCTTGCCGGCCCGCAACTTTTCACGCAGCTTCTCGCGCGTTTTATCGGTGACCTCTTTGGAGGCTTCTTCGCCGTCAACGGCGGCGGGCATCAGCATGTCCACCAACCGGTCTTCGGCGTTCTGCTCGGCGCGGTCGGCCACCTCATCGAGGCGCTCCTCGCGGATCAGATCGATGGCGATCTCAACCAGGTCGCGGATCATGCTCTCAACGTCGCGGCCTACGTAACCGACCTCGGTGAACTTGCTGGCCTCTACCTTCAAGAACGGCGAGTTGGCCAACTTGGCGAGACGGCGGGCGATCTCCGTCTTGCCCACGCCGGTTGAGCCGATCATGAGGATGTTCTTCGGCATCACCTCTTCGGCCATCTCGGGGTCAAGGCGCTGGCGGCGGATGCGATTGCGCAGGGCGATCGCGACGGCCTTCTTCGCATCGGCTTGGCCAATGACGTACTTGTCCAATTCAGCGACAATCTCGCGAGGAGTCAATTCGTCCAACAGAGGGGCGTTGTCGTTTCCGTGGTTCGGCAAATAAATCACCATGGCGTTTCTAGTTGAGTTCCTCAATGGTGACGTTGTGGTTGGTGAAGATGCAGATGTCGCCGGCAATCTTCATCGCCCGCTCAACAATCACCCGGGCGTCCAGCTCGGTGTTCTCCATCAAGGCGCGCGCCGCCGCCATCGCAAAAGGCCCGCCTGAACCGATCGAGGCGATCGAGTCGTCCGGCTCGATGACGTCGCCGTTGCCCGACAGCAAGAAGGTGTTCTCGAGGTCGGCAACGATCAGCATCGCCTCCAGATGACGCAACATTTTGTCCGTGCGCCAGTCCTTGGCCAACTCAACGGCCGAGCGCGGCAACTGGCCGTTGTGCTGTTCCAGCTTGGCCTCAAATCGCGCAAATAGGCTGAACGCGTCGGCGGTTGAGCCCGCAAACCCAGCCAGAATTTTGCCGTTGTACAGACGTCGCAGCTTGCGCGCTCCGCTTTTGAGCACTTCCGAGCCCTGGGTCACCTGCCCGTCGCCGGCAATTACGACTTTGCCGTTGCGGCGGACGCTGAGGATGGTCGTCGACCGTATCCGTTGTTTCATAGCAAACTCCAGTGTAAGATCAATGCACCGCTATGATCGAACTCAAAGTCAACGGGCAACCCCGGAAGTTTGACGGTGACGGCGATATGCCGCTGCTTTGGTACCTGCGCGACGAGCTTTCCCTGACCGGATCCAAGTTTGGATGCGGGATGGGATTGTGCGGCGCTTGCACGGTACATCTGAATGGAGAGGCCATCCGCGGATGCGTCACGCCTCTCAAGAACCTGTCCGGCAAGGAGGTCACCACCATTGAGGGTCTTAGCCCCAATGGAACCCACCCTTGCCAAGTGGCCTGGGAAAAGCTGGGAGTGGCCCAATGCGGCTACTGCCAGGCCGGACAGATTATGCAGGCCTCGGCGCTCTTAAAGAAGACGCCCAAGCCGACGGACGCGCAAATCGACGCGGCTATGGACGGCAATATCTGCCGATGCGGAACCTACACGCGCATCCGCGCGGCTGTGAAGTCGGCGGCGGGGGTGAAGGCATAATGTCCAACTACACATTTGGTGAGAGCCAGCAGGCTCCCGAGAAAATTTCCGAGACCACGCGCCTGGCGCAGGAAGCCTACTCGAAGTACGACATGAGCGTCGAGATGCTCGACCGCCGTGGCTTTGTCGGCACCGTTTTATCGGCCAGCGCCCTCGTGTTGGGCGTCACTGTCGCGTCGCGCTCGGCGGAAGCGGCGGAGACAAGCTGGCAGCCCAGCGTCTATCTCGGCTTCGAGCCCAATGGCACGGTCGTCATCATGGCGCACCGCTCCGAGATGGGCACCAGCAGCCGCTCGACTCTGCCGATGATGCTCGCCGACGAGCTTGAGGCCGATTGGAAGAAGGTCAAAGTCGAACAGGCCCTCGGCAATGAGAAGTACGGCTCGCAGAACACCGACGGGTCCTGCTCGGTTCGTGACTTCGGCGCGGCCATGCACAAGGCCGGCGCGACTGCCCGCACGATGTTTGAGCGCGCCGCCGCCCAGAAGTGGGGCTGCGCGGTGGGCGATGTCGCCGCATCGCAAAGCACCGTGGTCAATGGCAAAACGAAAAAGACGTTGACTTACGCCGAGTTGCTGCCCATCGCCGCGAAGATGGAAGTCCCCAAGGACAACGAGCTTCGCTACAAGACGCCAGACCAGTACAAACTGATCGGCAAGAACGTGCCGATCCTCGACTCGCACGCCATCGTCACCGGCACCGCCACCTTCGGCATCGATGCCAAGATGCCGGGCATGCTGTACGCAATGGTCGAGCGCCCGCCTGTCTATGGCAGCAAGGTGAAGAGCTTCGACAACAGCGCCACCATGCAAGTCAAGGGGGTCACGAAAACGGTCGAACTGCCGATGTTCAAGCAGCCCCACATGTTCCAGCAACTGGGTGGCGTGGCCGTGGTCGGCGACAGCACCTGGGCCGTGATGCAGGGTCGCAAGAAGCTGAAGATCAATTGGGAAGCAAGCCCAAATGACGGCTACAGTTCCAAGGACGAAAAGCAGTTCCTTCTCGATTCGGTTTTGAAGCCCGGCAAAGTCGTCCGCAACCGGGGCGACGTCGAGGCTGGCTTTGCCAAATCCGCCAAGACCCACGAGGCCAACTACTACGCGCCAATGCTCTCGCACGCGCCCATGGAACCGCCAGTCGCCGTCGCCGAGTGGAAGAACGGCACGGTCGAGACCTGGTGCCCAACGCAGAACCCGCAAGCCGTCCAAGACGCCGTGGCTGCGGCCATGGGCATCGACAAGACAAAGGTCATCTGCCATGTGACGCTGCTGGGCGGCGGCTTCGGACGCAAGTCGAAGCCCGATTACGTGGTCGAGGCGGCGCTCCTGTCGAAGGCAACCGGCAAGCCGGTCAAGGTGGTTTGGACCCGCGAAGACGACATCAAGTTCGACTACTATCACACGGTCTCCGGCATGCACATGAAGGCCGGGATGGATGCCGACGGTAAGCTCAATTCCTGGCTCTTCCGTTCGGCCTTTCCGCCTATCGCTTCCACCTTCGCCCCCGGCGCGCAGTATGGTGCCGAGTTTGAAACCGGAATGGGCCTCAACGAACTGCCCTACGACGTGGCCAACATCCGCGCCGAAAATTGCCCGGCTCCCAACCACCTGCGCCTGGGCTGGCTGCGCGCTGTCGCGCATGTCTATCACGCCTTCGGCATCCATAGCTTCCTCGATGAGTTGGCTGTGGCCAACAACACCGACTATGTGAGCTACGTGCTGAAAAACCTCGGCAAAGACCGCATGCTCGACCTTGGCGCCGATGGGGTCAAGCCTTGGAACAACGGCCAACCGATCGAGCAGTTCCCGATCGACACGGGCCGGCTACGCCGAGTGATGGAGATGGCCGCCGAACAAAGCGGCTACGGCAAGAAGAAGGCAACCAAGAACCGGGCCCTGGGCATCGCGGCCCACCGCAGCTTCTTGAGCTACATCGCCAGCGTTGTCGAAGTCGAGATTGACGACAAGGGCAAGCTCACCATTCCAAACGTGTGGACGGTCGCCGATTGCGGCAAGGTCGTCAACCCCGATCGGGTGCGCAGTCAGTTTGAAGGCGCGGCTGTTTTCGGGACCTCGATTGCGATGATGGGCGAGATCACGACGGCCAACGGTCGCGTGCAACAAGGCAACTTCAACGACTACCCTGTAGCGCGGCTGAGCGAGTCCCCCAAGAACATCCACGTCCATATCGTGCCCAGCACGGCGCTGTCGGCGGGTGTGGGCGAACCGGGTGTGCCGGTGATCGCTCCGGCCATCACCAACGCCATCTTTGCGGCAACGGGCAAGCGCATCCGCGAGCTGCCGGTGCGCCGCACGAAGCTGGTCTAAGTGGGCTCGATCTCCCGACCGACGCCGGGAGATCTCTCTACGATTCCTGGAGAGGCATACGCAACGCTGCTGCCAACCCAAGCTGTACCGCCTCACCCTTCACCGAGAACCGGGCCTTGGCTAAGGCAGAGGCCATGGTTTGAGGCGAAGAGTAGCGGAGGTGCCTTCGGGGAGTTAGAGTAGAGAGGATCATGAAAAAGTTCCTCGCTATTGCAGCCGTTGTCGTGGGTGTCGTCTTAATCGGTGGCGTCGTGTATTTGAAGACGGCTGAGGCGTACAACGTGCCAATGCTGAAGTCAGTGGCGCAAGGGCAGACGGTGTTGTTGGACCAAGGGTGGAGCGAGGTACAACGGACGGCGTTTCATCATACGGCGCAGGGAACTCGATTGGTGCCGTACGAGTGGTTCATGGCCATTGAGCAACCGTGCGTATCCCTGACGGCGTGCGAGCCGTTTGCCGATTGGAGTTACTTATCGCGATTCGGCTTTATCGAAGGAAGCAAGGATGCAAAACTGAATCCGGACGGGCTACCGATTGGCTTTGCCCGGCAGGCGGATTTCTTCGACCCGGAACACAAACGCAGTTACCCGGTGATCGGCTTGACGTGTGCGGCTTGCCATACAGGTGAACTTGCTTACGACAAGTATCTAGTAAGGATAGAAGGCGGCCCGGCACGGGTGGACTTACAGCGTTTCCAGAAGGCGCTGGGGTTGGCGTTGGGCTTTACAAAGCTGATGCCGTTGCGCTATGGGCGCTTTGAACGCGCGGTTCTCAAGGATGGGGCGACCGAGGATCTGAAGAAGCAATTGCGGGCGGACTTTGAGCAGTTTCTGGGTGCGGCGATGGCTGAGAAGAAGCTGATGGAGGATCGGCATATCTATGCGAACCAGGCAGGCTTTGGACGGACCGACGCGCTGACTCGCATCGGCAATCAGGCCTTTGGAATGGATATGAAGAACCCGGATAACTTGACGGTATCGCGGGCTCCGGTGCGGTTTCCGCAGATCTGGGACGCGCCGTGGTTCAACTGGGTGCAGTACAACTCGTCAATCGCCAACCCGCTGGTGCGGAACATTGGCGAGGCGGTGGGTGTGCGCGCGGTGGTGAAGCTGGATGGCGAGGAGGCGGGGCAGTTTGCGAATTCGATCGATATGGCCGGGTTGAAGTCGTTGGAGGACTGGATCGCGGGACCGGCACCGTATGGGGGACTGAGGTCGCCCCATTGGCCGAAGGAGTTTCCGCAGCCGACCGACGCTGAGGTGGCGATGGGCGAGGAGCTTTACCAGAAGCATTGCCAGGGTTGCCATCTGCCGCCGCCGGAGAAGTTGCAGGAAGACTTGAAGGCGGCCGAGCCGAAGTATTGGACGAAGAATGAGTATGGGCAGCCGTTCTTGCGGATGACGGATGTGCCGGTGGATTTGGTAGGAACCGACCCGAGGCAGGCGTTGGACTTTATGGATCGCAAGGCAGACTCGGGGGCGCTGAAGCTTGGAAAGTTGTCGGCGGCGGAAGGCTTGGAGGCAGTGACTCGCGGCATGGCACAGGCCTTTTTTAAGAAGGCGGGGTTGAGTGAGAAGGAGCAGCGGGAGTGGGAAGGGTATCGTGATCCGGGCGGTAAGGCTGTGCGGGCGGAGGCGATCTATAAGGCGCGGCCGTTGAATGGCGTTTGGGCAGTGGGGCCGTATCTGCATAACGGGTCTGTGCCGAACTTGACCGAGATGCTGGTGCCGGCGGCGGAACGCACCAAGAAATTCTGGGTGGGGACGAAGCGCTTCGATCCTAAAAAGGTAGGCTTTGAGACGACGAAGATTGAAGGCGGCTATGAGTTCGATACGTCGTTGGAGGGGAACTGGAACACGGGGCATGAGTTCAAGGACGGGCCTCGCGAGAAAGGGACAATTGGGCCGCTGCTGAAGCCAGAGGAGCGCGCGGCGCTGGTGGCTTATTTGAAGAAGATGTAGGGTAAGTCATGCAGAACGATTTGGTGGTTCTTTATGAGCACCCGGAGTGGCAGAAGCCGCTTTGGGGAGCGCTCGAGAAGCGGGGCGTCGACTTTTCGGTCTTTGATTTGAAGGCGGGAGCTTTTGATCCGGACTCTTTACCGAATGCGCGGCTTTACTTTAATCAGGCTAGTCCGAGCGCGTATGTGCGCGGGAATACGCGGTCAGTGCCGTTGGCGATGTCGTTGATGCGGGCACTTGAGTTGCGCGGGGCAAAGGTGTTGAATGGCGCGCGGGCGTTTGCTCTCGAATTGCGGAAGAGTGAGCAGGCGGCGTTAATGGCGGGGCTGGGGATTGCTCATCCCAAGACTTTGGCGTTTAATGATGTCGATGCGGCTTTGGGTTTGTGGCGGGGAGGTTGGCCGGCACTGGTGAAGCCGGAGCAGGGCGGGAGCGGGGCCCGGATGTTTCTGCTCAATGAGCCAGAGGAGTTAGTGCGATTGCTGCGGGATCAAGCTTCGCTCTGGCTGCCTGATAACTTGCTGATGTTACAGGAATACTTTCAGGTGGATGCGGCCCGGGGGATCGTGCGGATGGAGTTTGTCGGGGGTAAGTTACTCTACGCGATGCGGGTGGTTTCGCATGGGGCTTTTAACCTTTGCCCGTCGGAGACCTGTAACCCGGCGGATGGGAGTGAGGGGGCTTGCGAGATTCCTGAAGTTAGGCCGGCCAAGCCTGTGGAGTTTTATCCCTACCCGGAGGTACCGGTGGAGGCCGTTGCGATCGGGGAACGGATTGTTGCGGCGGGGGGACTGGACGTTGCGGGGATCGAGTATCTGGAGGCAGCGGACGGACGGATGGTGTTCTACGATGTGAACGCCAATTCCAACCTGAGAAAGCCGATCGGGGAGGCGTTTGGGTTTGATCCGTTTGAACGCGTGGTGGATTACCTGGTGGAGCAGATCGGCTGAGGGCGGGCATGGCTCCGCCCCTAGCGGTGGGAATGCGGCCCGGGCTTTTGGCTTCGCTTTTTTTGCTGGTTGGGGCTGCTTGGAATCGCATACCCCAGAGGGGGACGGACCCAAACTACGGGTCCGTCCCCACCCTTGTTATTTGCTGAGGCCGGTTTGCTCTGCGATTCGCAGTAACTCCTGGATGTTTAAGGCGGCTACGCGGTCTCGTTGGAGGTTGCGGAGCTCGCGCATGGCTTTGTCGGCTCGGCGCTCGAGGGCGGCTGCCATTTTGAGGGTTCGTTCGAGTTGCGAGAAGGATTTGGGGTCTTCGGGGTTGGCGGCGAAGAGGGTTTCGGGGGTGGCGTTGAGGCCGTGAGTGAGGCCGTTGGAGGCTACTTTGGCTTTGCCTGCGGCTGTGCTGGGGCCGGTGGATTGTTGCGCGTTGGCGCGGTTGGCGACGATCTGTTTGTCCGTTGACATGTTCTTGCTCCTTAAATTGGAAATGCAAAGAGGCGGCCCAGCGCTTGCGCGCGTGGCCGCCTCTACGTGAAGATCATACTGATCAGTAAGCCGAAAACGAACCCCGCCGTTTGGGAGACTGCGCGGATTTGGCCAATTTTGCTGGGTTTCGAAGGACTTTAAAACTTTGAAAAAAGCTGTGAATCGAAACGATGGTGCCGGGCGGCGGCTAACGGGGCCCCGGGGCCGGCGATTGCAGGCAAGGACGCTAAGGCTTCTTTGAGGAATCGTCTGGTGGGGCTTCGCCTTTTTTGCGCAGCGTTGGGGGCTTGCGGCCTTTGAGTTTTGGGTCTTCGGTTGTGGCTGGGGTGGACTTTTTGTCGAGCGAACCGAGGGCGGGTTTGCCTTCAGCTTTTTCCTCGGGAGTCATGAGGACTTCTCTGGCTTGCTTGTCGCGCTTGAGGTCTTCTCCGACTCTCTTGCCTCTGGCCGCCATATCCTCTTCGCCGGATGAGATCGAGTCGCGGGTGGTCTCCACCGCTGTTGTTAGTGCAAACTCATAGCGGCTGAGGTCCTTGTTTTCGGCGGAGGTGAATTTTTCCAACTTAGCCAGCATTGCCCGCTCGGCTTTCATGACGGCCAACATTCCTTCTTCCAACACGACGTTGCGGCGGAGTGCGTCGTCCGCTACGGTGTCGATCGCTTCGATGATCTTGGCGTATTGCTCCAGTAAGTCGTGAATCAATACCGAGCGGCCGGCCTTTGGTTTATTAAAGAGTTGGTCAAGTTGGTCGACGCGCTGGCGGGCGAAGAGGATGTAGAGTTTGAGGCGCTCGTTTGGCTCTTGCGTGATGCGGACGCGGTCGATTTCGTCCTCGGTGAGAAAGTCCTTTTGCGCTTTTAGGGTTAGCGCCAAGGGGAGCGCGAAGAGAGTTCGGCGGGTCATTTTTTCTTACTCATCACTCCTTCGATTAATGTCTCATGCACGGCATTTACTCGATTGAAGGCGCTGTCCAGCGCGGCTCGATCTTCGAAGTTTGCGCTCTTGCGTAGCGCTTCGATTCTGCGGAGGAAGTCGCGGGTTCGTAGTTCGGCTTTCTTGTAATTGCTGGCGTTCTTATAGGGGGGCTTGCCCATGTCCTCGAGCGCCTTGAGCGCGAGTTCCACTGCTTCGGCGGCCTTCTCAAGGTTGATCCTGGGGTCTGCCGTTCTTGCCGCAACGAGGTGCTTGTCGGCTTCGGCCAGGGCTTGTAAGTATGGAGTGGGGGCGGATTGCGCCGCTAACAGTAAACAGAGGATGGGGATCATCGGTTGATTTCTCGCTCCAGAATCTTCATACGCTGGCGCGACTTGAATTCTTCGTCCGGGAACTTGCCACCCGCTACTGCCATGAAGTCCTGGTAGGCGGCGAGCGCCAGTTTAGCCTGCGGCTTGTTTTGCTTGATTTTGTCGAGTGTGATGGCCCGGAGGTATTTGTGGCCGGGCTTTTCGGCGTTCAATTGCTTTAGGCGGTCGAGCGCCCCCAGGGCAATGTCGTAGCGTTCGATTAGGACTGTGACCATCGCCAGATCGGACCAGGCGTCGGCTGACTTGGGATCGAGCTTGGCGGCAAGAGCGAATTGGTTGGCCGCCAAGTCGAACTTTCGTAGGTCTCGGAGTAAGCGACCGTAGAGGATTCTGAGTTCGCCGTTGTTGGGCTCTAGACGAAGTGCTTGGTCCAGGAGCGGCTGGCATTTTTCGGGTTGCTTGTCGCGTAGGTAGGCAGTGGCCAAGGCGGTGAGATTGGCGACGGTGGGGCTGGATTTGACGGCTGACTCGAGCTCTGGGATGGCGCTGGCGGACTTGCCCGTCTGGAGGAGGAGTTCGCCTAATCGCTCACGAACGCCGGGCTCGTTGGGGAAACGGCGGTAGATCGCGATCGCCTCATCGAAGAGCTTGTCGGCCTCATAGACGCTGGCGAGTTGGAGGAGGGCTGGCTGGAAGCTGGGATCGATGCTGGCGGCTTGTTCGATGAAGGGGGCGGCCTCCGCAGTCTTGTGTTGGTTGAGGAGGGCTTGCCCGATGCCTTGGGCGGCTTCAGCCGATTTGGGGTTGATCTTGAAGGCTTGGCGGTAGGCGGCCTCGGCTTCGGCTCCTCGCCCGGTATCGATCAGGGCTTCGCCCAGATAGTAGTTGGGGCGATATTGATCGGGCTTGGCCTTGGCGGCGGAATCAAGCAGGGGGGCGGCCTCGGCGGGGAGCTTTTGGCGGAGGAGGAGGATGCCGAGGTTGAGTTCGGCTTCGTAGAGGGCAGGCTTTAGCGCTAGCACTTTGCGGTAGTTCTTTGTCGCATCCGCATCTTTGTTGAGGACGGTTTGGGCGTAGGCGAGATTGAAGAATGCGGAGTAATCGGCGGGGTCGGCGAGGGTGGCTTTGGTGAAGAGCAGTTCAGCTTCGGCGGGCTTGCCAGCATCGAGCGCTTTGATGCCATCCTCAATCGGAGATTGAGCCAAGAGCGCGAAGAAGACAAGCGGCGCGATCACGATTTCAGGATAGCGGCAAATTGGTGAAGAGGTGTTTACCGCCGGATTCTTTAACCTCGATCAGGCGAGTGTTGGGGCCGAGAAGTTTTTGGATGCGTTCGACGGCGGGGTGCTCGATCGTGAGATAGAAGCGGGCCGAACTGAGCCAGCGCTGCTTGAATTGGGCGTCGTCGATGAAGACCTGCGGGGCGTTGGGAGCGTAGCTGCCGTATTCGAGATTGTTATTGCGACCGTTGAGAAGAAGGGCGCGGCGGTTGGTGTAGAAGAAGATGCTGGAGAAGGCGTAGTACTGGTTGTCGGCGATCCATTCGCCGGGCGGGGCCTGATTGAGCGCGATGGCGAGGGGGCGGGAACCGAGGAAGGGATCAAACACGATGAGGGCTTGGCGGGCGGCGTTGAGGAAGACGACGCTCATCAGGGCCAGGGCGATGATTGCGGCCTTGGGGCGGAGCCAGGCGCCGATTGCGCCGATTAAGAAGGCGAGACCGGCCATGATGAGGGGGGCGCGGAGATAGGCGAAGCTGGCGACGGTGAGATCGCCCATATGGCCAAGGGAGAGGGTGTAGGCGTCGGGATTTTGGGCGGCGAGGGCGCGGGAGATGTCGCCGGGAGTGGGTAAGTTCCAGACTTGACTTAGTAAGTAAGCGATGGCGGCGAAGGCGGCCAGGGAGATCAGGCCGATGGCGCGGGTGGGCCAGCGCGGGGGGTTGTAATCGCGGGACAGGGCCGAGCCGAGCAGGAGGGCGAGGGCCGGGTAGCAGGGCATCGAATAGTATTCTTGCGTCGTTGAGAAAGTGAAGAAGACGAGCAGGAAGCCGGCCCAGCAAAGGCACAGCAGAATGAGGCGGCGGTGGCGCTCTGAATTGGGGGCGCGGAAGGTGAAGAAGTTGAGCGACCAGGGGAAGAGCCAGGCCAGGTGGAGCAGCCAGAACTGGAGGCGCGGGACCGTGTTGTAATCGCGAGGGTAGCGCATGTTGAGGAAGCGGAAGACATGCTCGTTGAAGAAGTAGAACCAGAAGAAGCCATGGTATTCGCCGGGGGCGCTGCGCATGGTGAAGTCGAAATAGGGCGGGTTGGCGAGGGTGGCGGCGATGTGCCAAGGCAGGGTGATCGCGAGCAGAATGGCAAGGCCTTGGATGATACGTAGGCGGCGCCAGGTGTTAGTGGCGAAAAGCTGGTTGGTGAAAATGAGATACAAGACTGCGGCGGCACCGGGGAAGAGCATGGCGATGAGGCCTTTGAGCAGGAGGCCGGCGGCGATGGAGACAGAGAAGACGTTGGACCAGAAGGCGGGGGCGCGCTCCTCGCGATCGAGGGCACGCAGGAAGGCCCAGAGGGCGAGGGCGATGAAAAAAGTGAGGATGACGTCGGGGATGAGGATGCGAGTGAAGAGCCAGAGGCCCAGGCTGGTGGCCATGACGAGCCCAGAGGTGAGGCCGAGTTGTGGGCTGGCGGCCCAGGCGCCGATGCGGGCGGTGAGCAGGGAGAGGGCGATGCAGAAGACACCGATGGGGATGCGGGCGGCCCAATCGTGAGTGCCGAAGATGGCGAAGCTGATGGCCATGAGCCAGTAAACGAGAGGAGATTTTTCGAGGTAGGCGACGCCGTTGAGGCGGGCGCTGACCCAATCGCCGGACTGGAGCATGTTACTGGCGATTTGTGCTTGGACCGCGTCGACATCGTCCATGAGCGTAGGGGGGCTGACGATTGCGGGGATATAAATGAGCGCCGCGAAGAGAAAGACGATTAGTAAGTAGTTGCGGTCGGACGCGCTGCGGACCTCGTAGGCGCGGCCATAGGTTGAATCTTCCATCGTTTCATCCAAATAAAGAGAGTAAGGAGGCCCCAGAGCTGGTAACCGGCGTTGGCGCGGCGGGTGAGGTGGCGCTGGATTAATTGGCTGACGGCGGGCCAGGAGAAGATGCCGGTTTCGCGGACGGCGCGTTCCGTCAGGGTATCGAGCAGAAGGGGCTTGAGGACCGTACGGAACCAGTGGTGCGTGGGAATGTCGAAGCCTTGTTTGGGCCTGGAGAGAACGCTGGCGGGGATCTTGTCTCGCACGAGTTCACGGAGGAGGAATTTGAGAGTTTTGCCCTGGAGCTTGAGGGACTCGGGCAGGCGGGCGGCGAATTCGACGATGCGATGATCGAGGAAGGGCGGACGGACTTCGAGGGAGTGGGCCATCGACATACGATCGCACTTATACAGAATGTCGTCGGGGAGATAGTAAGTCTGATCGAGCCATAGGTTGCGATTGAGTGGGCCGACGGTGCCGGATTCTGTGGGGAGGCGGCGGTAGAGATCGCTGGGCGGGCGATGGGGGATGTGGGGGGCGAGGGCGCGTTTGGCTTCGAGAGAGTTGGTGCCGTTCCAGTAGAGGTGGGCGTTTTCGGGAGAGAGGAGTGAACCTTCGAGGAAGCGTTTGGCTTTGTACTCGAGGCTGATCTTATCGTTGGAGGCGGGGTAGAGGTTGGCAAGGCCGAGGGCGGCTTTGCGGAGGATGGCGGGCGTTGCGCGGGCGCTGTGGGCGTAGTCGTCGGCGAGGTAGGTTTGGTAGCCGGCGAAGAGTTCGTCGGCACCTTCACCGGAGAGGGCGACGGTGACATGTTGGCGGGTCATGCGGGAGAGGAACCAGACGGGGAGTGCGCCGGCGTCGGCGCTGGGTTCATCGGAGTAGAAGGCGAGTTGCTCGATGGCGTCGACGAGGCCGGATTCGGGGTTGACGTCGAATTCGTGGTGATCAGTGTTGTAAGTCTTCGCCACTTCGCGAAACCAGGGGGACTCATCGAAGTTACGGCCAGTGAATGAGACGGAGAAGGTCTTGAGTTGGCGCGTGGATTGTTGGGCGGCGTAGTGGAGGATGGTTGTGGAATCGACGCCGCCCGAGGCCCAGATGCCCAAGGGGACGTCCGCGATGAGGTGCTCTTTGAGGGAGAGATTGAGGAGATGGTCGAGTTCGGACTTGGCGTCGTTTAGGGTGAGCTTTGGGTCGGGGTTGAGTTGGAGGGTCCAGTAGGGCTCTTGAGTGAGCGCGCCGTTGCGCCAGTGGAGGAAGTGGCCCGGGCGGACTTTGTTGACGCCGGCGGCGAGGGTGTAGGGTTGGGGAACGTAATTGAGCGAGAGATAGTAAGTGAGGCCTTCGGGATCGAGGGCGCGGGGGAGCTCAGGATGTTCGAAGAGGGTTTTGAGTTCTGAGCCGAAGTAGAGGTCTTGGTTGTGTTGGTAGTAATAGAGCGGCTTGATACCGAGGCGGTCGCGGACGCAGTAGAGATCCCGGGTGGGTTTGTGCCAGACGGCGAAGGCGAACATGCCGCGGAGGCGTTTGAAGCTTTGGGGGCCCCAGGCGCGGAAGGCTTCGAGGACAACTTCCGTGTCGCAGTGGGAGGTGAAGCGGTGGCCGAGGGATTCGAGTTCGGCGCGGAGTTCGAGGAAGTTGTAGACTTCGCCGTTGAAGACGATGACGGTTTGGCCGTCCCGGGAATGGAAGGGTTGCGCGCCGCCAGCGAGGTCGATGATTTTGAGGCGGACGGCACCGAGGGAGACTTGCGCGTCTTCGTAGACGCCTTGCTGATCGGGGCCGCGGTGAGTGATGGACGCAGTGCAGGCGGCGATGCGGCCGGGGGCCGGGGAGGTGCCGAGATGCGTAAAGCCTGCGATGCCGCACATACCCTTCTAGTTTCGCAGGCGGGGTGGGGGAGCGGTTGTGAAACCATCGAAAGATGATGGAAGTGAACGCTTGGGCTTTGGCGGCTGGAGCTCTCTTGATTTGTGTTGTCTGGTTGCTGGTGGGACGGCGGCGGGGTGGGGATGAGTTTGCGAGCTTGCGGGGGGAGCTGCGAGAGTTGGGGGTGGGTTTGCGCGGGGATTTGCGCGAGGGGCTGAAGGGGATTGGGGACAGCAACGAGGCCAAGCTGGAGCAGATGCGCGTTGTTGTGGACGAGAAGTTGCAGGGGACCTTGGAGCGGCGATTGGGGGAGAGTTTTAAGCAGGTGAGCGAGCGGCTGGAGCAGGTGCACAAGGGGCTGGGGGAGATGCAGACGCTGGCGGCGGGCGTTGGGGATTTGAAGAAGGTATTGAGCAATGTGAAGACGCGGGGGACCTGGGGAGAGGTGCAGTTGGGGGCGCTGCTGGAGC
>JANXUM010000438.1 GCA_025356215.1 Bryobacter sp.
CCCATGCCACCGCCGCCCATGCCGCCCCCGCCCATGCCGCCACCCCCACGACCGCCACCGCGCCCACCCCCGCCGCCGCCCATCGGCTGCCCCGTCATTCTGGGCGTCGTTTCCTTCACCCAAGGCGAGCCTTCGATAATCTTCCTCGCCTCCTTCTCAGTCCATTCGCTGGGCTTCTTGGTCTGCCAGAAGTCGGCGGCCATCAGGATGCCGCCGCACAGCAGGGTCGCGGTGATAATCGTTTTCATCATTACTATTGAATCTCAGATCCGTACTTCTCCGAGGCACCAAATTGTAATGAGTTGTAAAGGTTGGCGGCGGTGTGGCCGTCCGGTGACACATGAGTGGCCCATGCACACGCACACCTGGTGCCCAGCCATTGAAATCAACAACTTAGGCTTTGGCCCGCAAGCTGCATACGAAGAGGACAGATGAAGTGCCTCTTCACCACTCTTGTGGTATCCACGGTCCTCCTGGCCCCCTTTGGGAGGGCCGTGGCTTTTCAAGATACCAATGTCAACTCACGATACGCGATCGAGCTGATCACGGTTGAGAATGGCGGCTACTCCATCAGCAAGGCGCTGCAAAGAGAATTGGACCGGCTTGTTGGACGCCCCTTTCGCGTTGAAACGCTCGATGAAGTCGAAAGGCGCATCAAGACGGAGTTCCCCGGTTTCAAGGTCACCCGCAATGTCGCCAGGGGCCTCTTGCAGGATCAGTTGAAGGTGATCTTCGCTCTTGAGCGGACCCGCAAGGTGTTGGACATGAACATGCCGCGCTTGGCCTATCACTCGCAGCAGAATTTCAGCTTCGGTGCCAGCGCTGACGTCAATTTAAGCAAGGCCAGCCTTAGTTTCGGCCTGGTGACGGACAACGACGAACGCGTCGAGCGCTATTCGGGTTTACGCGGGGCCATCGTGGCGCCACTGTGGTCCAACCGTGTGCGGGTCGCCTTCGTCGGCGAGAGCTACCGCGCACAATGGAACGATCGGACTCTGGTGGCCAACGGGCTGTTATACCGCGCGCGCACCAACTTCGAGCCCACTCTCTTGATCGATCTGGCACCGGGGCTGACGCTTCGCGCCGGGTTGAGTCTTAACAATTTAGAAATGCAAGTTCCGGCCGCGAGAGACCAGGCAGCGCACGCTGTTATTACTACTCTGCGCTACTCAAAACAGTGGCAGCTTGGTCTTACTGGCACACAAACGCTGGAGGCAGGCTATAACCTGCGCGCGGCCGCCAGTTTTCTGGGTTCCGATTTCGATTATCGACGTCACACCGGCGAGGCGCGCTTCACGCTCGCCTCCGGCAACGCCGAGAAGTCGAACGCAAACCTCACTTTCAGCACGCTCATCGGCGGGATCGATGGGCAGGCGGCCCTGCTGGACCGCTTTGTTCTGGGTAACTCGCGCACCCTGCGCGGCTACAACCGCTTCGCACTGGCCCCGTTGGGCGGGGACCGTGTGTTGCACTTCTCGACCGATGGCCGCTATCACTTTGTGCGGGCGATTTACGACACTGGAACCGTTTGGGATGTGGGGCGTCCAAGGGTGTTACGGCACTCGGCCGGCGTTGGCATCGTCATCAGTGGAGTCACAGCTATGGTCGCTTGTCCTCTCAAATCCGGCTCGGTTGAACCCGTCTTCCTGGTTGGGATGAATTTTTGAAAGGCGCGCTGCCATGCGCGCTCTACCTGTCGCTCCTATCCTCCTTGGCGGCGCAGCCGCTCGTTCCGCGTCTGATCGAGGGGCAGATTGTGGCCACCGCGCTCAATTCAAAGTTCCTCGACGGCAACGCGCTGGATCGATTGCGCAATGGGCAGAGCGTGGCCTTCGACTTTCAACTGCAATTGCTGGACGGGCCCAAGACCGTGGCACGGGCGTTGGAGCGTTTTGTCCTCAGCTACGACTTGTGGGAGGAGAGTTATTCAGCGGTGCAATTGGCGCAGGCCGCGCCGCGCGTGCCGGTCTATTCGACGGCGCGCCTAAAGGCCGACGTGCTGGCCACCTGGTGTATGGGGCGGATGAAGTTGAATGCCTCGCATGTGGACCGGCAACGTCCTCTGACTCTCCAATTGGAAATCCGCAGCGTCGGTGCCAAAATTCAGAATCCTTTGCGGCCACAAGGCAGCGTGGACTTGGGAGTGCTGGTAGAAATCTTCTCGCGACCGCCGGACCCGCAGGCCAACCGCTTTACCGCGCAGTCGCAACCCTTTACCCTTGGATCATTGGCGACGCCATAAGCCCAATGCGAAGACTACGCGACAAGCTGCTGTTGCTGTTCCTGTTGGCAACCCTGGTGCCAATGGGGGCAACGCTCTATGTGGCGGAGCGATTATTGAGCCAGTCGCTGGACTTGGCACCGATTGCCGAACTCGAGGAATCCGCAGCGCGCCTGGAGTCCTCCGGTCGCCGGCTTTATCAAACTTCGCGGCAACTGCTGATTGAGCGCGCTGGATGCGAAGGGCCGGTCCACCTGGACGGGGACGATCTGGTTCTCGATTGCGGCGGCAAGAGTTTCCGGACCCCCGTTGCCCTGGGGCAACTGCAAGCCACCCTCGTGCATAGCCGCGAAGTAGTGGCAGCGCATCGCGATCGCGACCTAAAGCGCGGCTTCTTTATGACCCTTGGCCTGGTGGCGGGTGGGATTTGGGTTTTGGCGCTGCTGTGCTTGTTGTACTTCACGACGCTGGTAACGCGCCCGATCCGCCAGTTGACCGGTGCCTTGCGCGAGTTCGCCGCCGGCAAGCGAGTGGCGTTGGAAGTGAAAGGGCGCGATGAGGTTGCCGAGGCGATTTCCAGCTTCAACGACATGAGCCGCCAGATCGAGCGCAGCCGCGAGACGCTCTTGTACTTTACCCGCCTTGAATCCTGGCAGACGCTGGCGCGCAAGATGGCGCACGAAGTGAAAAACTCATTGACGCCCATCCGCTTGACCGTCGAGGAAATGATGTCGCGCAGCCACCCGGACGAGCGGGCATTCTTTGAGCAGGCCGGGCAAATCGTCACCGACGAGGTGCAGACCCTGGAGCGGCGGGTACGGGCCTTTGGCGAACTGTCAAGCGAGCCGCCCCTGGAGCTTGCTCCCTTGGATATCGACGCGCTTGTGGAGGAACGGATCGCTTTCTTGCGAGCCGCACATCCGGAAGTGATCTACCGCAAGGATCTGCGCGGCGACAAGGCGACGGCCGACGCCGACTTACTCAAGGGCATTCTCACCAACTTACTTGAGAACGCGGCGCACGCCGTCGGCCGCGGTGGGGTGATCCGCGTGGCGACCGAGACGCGGGGCGGGGCCGTGGAGATCACGGTGGAAGACTCCGGGCCCGGTTTGAGTCTGCTGGCCCGCGAGAGCCTGTTTCAGCCGACGATCTCGTTTAAGCGCGGCGGGATGGGCTTGGGTTTATCGATCGCCAAACGCGGGGCGATGCTGATGGGCGGCGATTTGGACTTAGTTACAAGCACACTGGGAGGCGCGGGTTTCCGCATCACGATATGGCAAAACGAATCCTCATTGTCGACGACGAAGAAAACATTGGCCGTTCCCTTCGCCTGATTCTCGAGCGCGAAGGCTATGCGGTAATGACTGCAACCTCCGCCGCTGGCTTCGCCCAGGCCCCACGCGCTGACCTGTACATGCTCGACGTGCGCCTGCCCGACGGCAACGGCATCGACTTACTTCGGCAAGTGATCGCGCAACAGCCGGAGGCACCGGTGCTGATGATCTCCGGCCACGCCACCATCGCCGACGCGGTGGACGCCGTGCGCGCCGGGGCCTTTGACTTCCTCGAGAAGCCGCTGGCGCGTGAGCGCGTCCTGTTGGCCATCCGCCATGCCTTTGAGCGCACTACCCTGAAACTCGAGAACCAGCAACTTCGCGAGCAGTTGGGCACCGGCCCGCGGATGATTGGGAATTCCCCCGCCTTTCAACGCGTGCTGGAACAGGCAACGATGGCGGCGCGGGCCGACGCGCGCGTCCTGTTGATTGGAGAGAGCGGTACTGGCAAGGAGTTACTGGCGGCGCACATCCACCAAAGCAGCCCCTTTGCCGCCGGGCCTTTTGTGAAGGTAAACTGCGCCGCAATCCCGAATGAGTTGATCGAGAGCGAGTTGTTCGGTCACGAAAAGGGGGCCTTCACCGGAGCAACTTCCATGCGGCGCGGCAAGTTTGAACTGGCCGACGGGGGCACCCTTTTCCTCGACGAGGTTGGGGACCTGGCGCAGCCCAGCCAGGCCAAACTGCTGCGTGTCCTGCAGGAGGGTGAGTTTCATCGCGTCGGCGGAGAGCAATCGATCAAGGTGCAGGTGCGGGTTGTGAGTGCGACCAACAAGGACCTCGCTGTACTGGCACAGAAGCAGCAATTCCGCGAAGACCTCTATTACCGCCTGGCCGTCGTGCCGATCCGCATGCCCAGTTTGCGCGAGCGAGTCAGCGACGTCAGGGCAATGGTCGAGTATTTTCTCGATGAGTTTTGCCGACGCAACTCGTTCAAGCCAAAGACCGTAACCAACGGAGCGATGACGGCGCTGGAGAGCTACGGCTGGCCAGGCAACGCGCGCGAGTTGCGCAACATTGTTGAGCGGATGGCGATCCTGACGCCGGGCGACGAGATCAACGAGAAGAGCGTGCCGGTCGAGATTGAAATCTCGGGCATCGGGCGCAACTCGTTGCATGAGGCCCGCGAGGGTGCCGAGCGGGACGCCCTGCTCAAGGCGCTGGAGGACACGGGCTGGAACGTCTCTCAGGCGGCCAAGGCCCTGGGCCTCGAGCGAACCAACCTGCATAAGCGAATGAAGGCGCTGCAACTGGCGCGGAGGAAGTAAGCTCAAAAGATGCTGCTGTTGGCCATGCTCTTGGCGATCGACATCCCCTTTCGCTTTGCTTCGCCGGAACTCCCTCTCGTCTTAATTGACGTCTCCATCAACGGTGGCCCGCCGATGCTCGCGGTACTGGACACCGGGCAGGGTGTTGCGCCGCTCTTGATTGGCGAGGCGCAGGCCAAGCAACTCGGCATCGTATACCGTGAGAGCGACCGCTTCCCGAATACTTTCGCGATCGGGCCCAACGCCGGGCCGCGCATCTTCAAGGCGCGAATCTCCTCGCTGCGTCTGGGGACGGACACCCTTCAGTCGATGGATGCCGGGGTGACCGACGCGTTAATCCCGATTGCACAGGCGATTGAACAGCCACTCGTGGCCAATCTGGGTTATCCGTTCTTAAAGGACTACACTCTGGCGTTGAACTACCGCGCAAAGACGGCGGCGCTGACGCGCGTGCCGCTGGCTAAGGGTACGGCCTTTGTGCTGGGCCCCAAGAAGCCACTGGCGATCATTGAAGCCAGGATCAACGGACAAGGGCCATATCGTTTTGCGGTGGACACCGGGGCGTCAAACTCTGTTTTGTCGTTTACCTTGGCGCAGCGTCTGATGTTGCCGCGCGGGGTTTCCGTTCCGGTGATGGGGGCGTCCGGATCCTCCGCCGGTTACATGACCAAGGTCGCCAGCTTTGAGGTTGCTGGCCGGCGCATCGCGGATTTCAACTTTGCCACCGGCGACTTCTTTGACCGCCTCACCGGCACCGTCGGTTCAGGCGTCGACGGCGTCCTCGGTGCCAACGCCTTCCAGGACATGGTGCTCACGATCGACTACCCAAATAAGCGCCTCAGCATCGAGCGGCCCTAAGGGATCGCGGGCAATTGGGCGACGGCCGCCGAATCCGTGCGCGGGTCCGCGCCGGCAAAGTTCACGCCGCGTTTCTTATCATGCATCACGGCCTCGCCATTGCCCATCGCGCTGTTAAAGCCCTGCAGCGGAGCAACGATGTGGCCGCGCTTTTGGAGCTCCAACCGAACAGACTCGGGAACGCGATTCTCGATAGCGACATCGCACCCTTCAAACGTGGCCTTGCTGAAACGGGCGCTTTCCATCGCCAACTGAACGCTCATCTTGTAATCGACCACGTTGGCGACAAACTGCGCATGGGCTTGCGACTGATTCCAGCCCCCCATGATGCCAAAGCCGATCGTGATGTCGTCCTTCTGCATGAAGGCCGGGATGATGGTGTGCAGCGGACGCTTGCGGCCAAGCAGTGAATTCGGCTTACCGGGTGCCAAGTCAAAGCCCGCGCCGCGATTATGGAAGGAAAAGCCCGCACCGGGGGCGACCATTCCCGTGCCGTAGCCGGCATAGTTGCTCTGAATTAAAGAGACGATATTGCCATCCTTATCTACAACCGACATATAGATGGTCTCTTTGCCGCGCGCGTTCAAGTTCTGGCTCAGTTCACTGGGCAAAACTTTGCAAGTGGCCTTGTCCATCTGGATCTGTGAGGCGCGCTTGGCGGCAAGCTCCTTGGAAAGCATGGCCGTAACAGGGATCTCGCCAAAGCGCGGGTCGCCCACATAGCGCTCCATGTCGGCATAAGCAAGCTTCTTTGCTTCGATCATGACGTGCAGCGCGGCTGCCGAATTATGGCCGTAATCGCCGATCGGGAAAGTCTCCATGATGTTCAGCATCGACAGAGCGGCGACGCCCTGGCCGTTGGGCGGCAATTCATAAACTTTCCAGCCACGATAGGTAGTGGAGATCGGCTCCACCCATTCCGGCTCATATTCGGCGAAGTCTTCCATCGTGTGCGCACCGCCCTGGGCCTGCAGAAACTTAACCAGGTTGGCCGTCATCGAGCCCTTGTAATAGGCGTCGCGCCCGTTGGCGGCGATCTGGCGGAAGCTCTCGCCCAGCGCGGGGTTCTTAAAGGTGTCTCCAAGGGCCGGTCGGACGCCATTCGGCGTGTAGGTATTCGCCCAGCCGGGTTGCTTCGCAAGCCGCGCGTTGTACCAACTGCGCGCACCCCATTCGGGCATCGAGAAACCGTTCTCAGCGTAATAAATGGCCGGGGCCAGTGTTTTAGAGAAAGGCATCGTCCCAAAGCGCTTGCGCAGCGCGTCCCAGCCCGCCACCGCGCCAGGCACTGTGATGGCGTGCACGCCAATCGCGTCGATCTTGTCAATGCCCTTTGCCTTCAGATACTCCGGAGTGAGGGCTTTGGGGGTCCAGCCGCTGGCGTTGAGGCCGTATACCTTGCCAGTTTTCGCCTCGTAATAAATCGCAAAGAGGTCGCCGCCCATCCCGTTCACATAAGGCTGTGTGAGCCCTGTCATCGCGTTGGCTGCGATCGCGGCGTCCACCGCGTTGCCGCCAGCCTCAAGGATGCGTGCGCCGGCCTGAGAGGCCAGAAACTGAGGCGCGGCCACAATGCCGTATTTGGAAACAATCATCGACCGGGCTTGGTCCCTACCAGGAGCGGGTGGCGTGGCGGGCGCAGCCGCCGCCGGAGGGTCCTGGGAAAAGGCGGTCGAGAGGGCAAAAAGGGCTAAAATTGGCAGGCGCATGGAATTCTAGAGAGTGTATCGCAAAAAAAGACTTTGTCACAGGGGATTGGCCGCGATTTGGCGCCGGAGTAGGGTGAAAACCTTAAGTAGTAGTGTTTGGACGGGTTTAGAGTGTGGAAAAGTAGTGGAAGATTCTCGGCTGGGTGTGGACGATATTTGGCCTTACTGTAAGTCGTTGCACTGCATATAGATATTGTTCTTGCTGTAACACAAGATCTTGTGTCATCATCGCATCTGCAACAAGACAAAGCAGACCTCCCCCGTTTGCCCAAATCGTCCAGTCTTGGAGCCAAAGATTTAAGTAAAACTGAACGAGGATTCGTAAAATGGGCCAACTTGCTGTTGCACTCGGTGCAAAAATACCTGATGTCAAGCGTTCTCTTGACCGATCTGAGCGGACTGGCGTCAGCTTTCCGCGTTACTTCACGGCGAAATTGGAAAACGGAAAGACTCCGTATGACGAGGTGCTCTGGGAGAAGCGCACCGCAACGATCGGAAGCTCTTCCGGCGCAGTCGTATTCGAACAACGTGACGTTGAAGTCCCTTCGGATTGGTCACAGACCGCCACCAACATCGTGGCAAGCAAGTATTTTCATGGCAAGATGGGCTCGCCGGAGCGTGAGACCAGCGTTGGCCAGTTGGTTCATCGCGTAGTCGACACGATTGCCGACTGGGGCAAGGCCGACCGTTATTTCAAGACGGATGCCGACGCCGAAAACTTCCGGAACGAACTGGCGCACCTGATGTTGACGCAGAAGGCATGCTTCAATTCGCCGGTCTGGTTCAACGTGGGCGTCAAGGAACAGCGCGGTTACGGTTGGGTCTGGGACGAGACGACCCAGCAGGTGAGAAAACTATCGCAGGGTGAGCATCGACCGCAGTGTTCGGCGTGCTTTATCAACTCTGCCGGAGATTCGCTCGAGTCGATTCTGGATCTCGCCAAGACGGAGGGAATGTTGTTCAAGTGGGGGTCCGGTACGGGCTCCAACCTGAGCAGCCTTCGCGAGGAGAATGCGATTTTGTCGGGCGGAGGGCGCGCTTCGGGGCCGTTAAGCTTTATGCGCGGCTTCGATGCGTTTGCCGGTGTGATCAAGAGCGGTGGCAAGACACGCCGCGCCGCCAAGATGGTGATCCTCAACACCGACCATCCGGATATCGAAGAATTTATCTGGTGCAAGGCGAAGGAAGAGAAGAAGGCCCATACCCTGATCGACGCTGGCTACGATGCCGCAATCGACGGCGAGGCTTATACAAGCATCTTCTTCCAGAACGCCAACAACAGCGTCCGGGCGGACGACGACTTCATGGACGCCAGCGAGCGCAATGGCGAATATTGGTCCAAGAGCCGCGTCACCGGTGCGCCCCTAAAGCGCTACATGGCCAAGGATCTGCTGCGGCAGATTGCGGAAGCTACCTGGAAGTGCGGCGACCCCGGCATGCAGTTCGACACCACGGTCAACAAGTGGCACACCTCCAAGAACACGGGCCGGATCAACGCCTCCAACCCTTGCAGCGAGTATATGTTCCTCGACGACTCGGCCTGTAACTTGGCGTCATTGAACTTGATGAAGTTCCTCGGTCCCGACGGGCGCTTTGACGTGGAGTCGTTCCGTCACGCGGTGGACACTTGTATCCTGGCGCAGGAGATCATCGTCGACAACGCGAGTTATCCAACCGAGCGGGTGGGTAAGAATTCGCATGACTTCCGTCCCTTGGGTTTGGGTTATGCAAACCTGGGCACCTTGTTGATGGCGATGAGCATGCCTTACGACAGCGATCAGGGCCGCGACATGGCGGCGGCCATCACGGCGGTGATGTGCGGCCAAGCCTATTTGACCAGCGCGCGAACGGCCGAGGCCGTTGGCCCGTGCCCGGGTTATGCGGTCAACGAAGAGCCTTTCCTTGAAGTGATCCGGATGCACCGGGATAGCGTACACAAGATCAGCAAGACCCACGTCCAGGCCGATCTGTTGACGGCTGCTCACGACTGCTGGAACAACGCCTATGAGGTCGGTCGCGGATCGGGCTACCGGAACGCGCAAACGACCGTGATCGCGCCAACCGGCACGATCGGCTTCATGATGGATTGCGACACCACCGGTATCGAACCGGACCTCAGCCTCGTCAAGTACAAGAAGCTGGTGGGCGGTGGAGTCTTGAAGATCGTCAACCAGACGGTTCCGCAGGCGCTGATCAAGCTCGGCTATTCGCCCGAACAGGTTGAGAAAATCGTCACGCATATCGATTCGACTGGCACGATCGAAGGCGCGCCGGGCTTTAAAGAAGAACATCTGGCTGTCTTCGATTGCAGCTTCCGTCCGATGAACGGCAAGCGCTTTATTCATCACATGGGCCACGTGAAAATGATGGCGGCGGCACAGCCCTTTATTTCGGGGGCGATCTCGAAAACGGTAAACATGCCGGAAGAATGCACGGTGGAAGACATCGCCGACGCCTACCTGCAGAGCTGGAAGCTGGGCATCAAGGCTGTCGCGATTTATCGCGACAACTCGAAGATGGCGCAGCCTCTGTCCAGCGGCACGGGCAAGGGTGAGAAAAAGGGCGGCGTCAGCCAGGCCGACACCAAAGACGTCAAGATTGTCGAGAAGATCGTCTATCAGGCCAAGCGGCGTAAGTTGCCCGAAGAGCGCGACGCCAAAACGCATAAGTTCTCAATCGCGGGCCACGAGGGTTACATCACGGTCGGTCTGTTCGAGGACGGGATGCCAGGCGAGATCTTTATCACGATGGCCAAAGAAGGCTCGACCATATCGGGCTTAATGGATAACTTCGCCACTGCGATCAGTTACGGCTTGCAGTACGGCGTTCCGCTCAAGTTCTATGTCGATAAGTTCAGTCACGTGCGCTTTGAGCCATCAGGTTGGACGGGGAACCAGCAGATTCCTTACGCGAAGTCGATCATGGACTATATCTTCCGCTGGATGGGCGCAAAGTTCCTCGGCCCCGAGTACGCTCTGGGAGAAGCGGGCGAGGCGACGACCCTGCGTCCGACGGAAGAGAATCCGCAAAAGGAGCTCTTCGCTCCCGGTGTGGGCGACGCCCCGTCGTGCGCCGAGTGTGGCGGTATCATGACCCGCAACGGTAGCTGCTACAAGTGCGGCAATTGCGGCTCGACCAGCGGCTGCAGCTA
>JANXUM010000445.1 GCA_025356215.1 Bryobacter sp.
CTGCGCCGCGCGCTTGCGGTTCACCAGCATCACCGGCATCACAATGCCAAAGACAATCGCCGCCGCAATGCTCAGGAACAATGCCGCCCGCGACCAGTTCCAGCTCTCCGCCTGCACGTCCAACCGGTAATTCACCGCCACCAACAAGACGGTCATCAACAGCGCAACCAGCGCCGCGATCGCCAGACCCTTCAGTACCGCCGACGCCAGCAATCGACGTTTAACGCGTTCCACATACCGGTTTAAGTACTCAAAGGCCATAACGCAAGCTCCTTATGCTTTCACCTGCAAATAACGCGCCGAGAGCAAGGTCTCGGCAACCAAAATCGCAAACGCAACCAGGGCCACCCACCACCAAAAACTTTGTGGCTCCGGAGAGGGGCTGTCCATTACGTTAGCAGCCTGCCCACTCGTCCCGGCGCTCGTGCCGGTGTTCTCCCAAAGCTGCAAGTTCTCCCGCGGCACAATGTCCAGATCGCTCTCCCGCCGGTCCACGTTCACCGCCACCAATTCCTGGCGATCGTTCTCGCGACGCACATCGTAAAACCCGCTCTCGCCCAATCGCAGCGTGTTCGCCGTAGCCGCCTCTTTCAAACTCAATGCCCGCTGCCCGTCGGGCCCAATCACTTCGACAGAACTCGCCCGCTTTAGATCGGACCGCAGGCTCAAATACGAATCCACCGCGTAAGAACTCGTCCGCTCTTCCACCTTGCCCAGGTAAGCCGCCGTCTGCTCCACAAACGGCACAAAGCCAGGCTTTACCGGCAAATCGTTCGACACATTGTCAAAGGTCGAAGCAAAAGTAATTACCTTACCCTCGCCCAATTTGGTCTCGATCAACAATGGGCTGCCGTCCTCCAGCTTCGCCGCCACCAGCGCGCCCGCCGGAGCCTCAAGCCCGGCAAATTGAAAAAACCGAACCCCTTCCATCCGCCCAGACCGTCGCAGCGATGGATAGGTCGGGTCCATGTTCGCTGGCGCAAAATACCGTTGCGTTCCCCGAGAAGCCACCTTCGACCCAGTCACCTTCAATCCCGCCACCGGCACCGTCGGCATCGCCCCAGTCTGCGTCCCGGTTGCGATCAACACCGCCCCGCCCCCTTCGACATACTTCTTCAATGGCCCCTCAATGCCCTTGATGTTGATCCCAGGGTCATTCAATACGACAAACGCGTAGTTACTCAAATTCGCATTCGCCGCACCCGCCGGGCTCATATCCTCAACCGCAAAAAAAGACTGCGCACTCGATTCCAGCGCCGCCTTGAAATACAATCCCGCCCGGCTCCCGCGCTGCTCTTCAATCAACAGCACCTTCCTCGGGTCCGCCCGCTCCACCGTAAAGAAGTACTTGTTGTCCTCTTTCAAGGCGTCGGCATCCTCAATCTCCACCTCACCGCGCAGCCACCCATACGGCCCCTCAAGGCCCGTAAACTCCACCGTCACCCGCCCATTCTCAGGAATCTCCACCGTCTTCGAGGCGATCTTCTTCCCGTTGATTTTCAGCGCCACCGTCTTCTTCGCCGCCGGAGCGTTAAACGCCGTCAGCGTCGCGTTCACCTTCGCCTTAGTCAGATCGGAAATCGTCCGTGGCGCATTCACCGTCTCCACTGTGTAATTCGGCAACTTACGGCCAACATCGACAATCTTGAGCGCGCTACCGGTCTCCAAAGCCAAATCCCCAAACGACGGCGGCATCGCTGTCCTCTGGGCGTCCGTAATAAACGTGATCTTCAGCGGCCGCGCGTTCGATCGAGCCGCGTCCCGCAGCGCCCGCGCCAACTCGGCATAACTCGATTTCTCATCTGTCGCGCCAACGCTCTGGATCGCCCCCGTCAACTCCCCCCGATCCTTCGTCACCGGGCTCAGGAAGCTCACATGGCTCCCCATGCTCCAAATCTGCGCCTGACCTGTCATCGGCAACGCCGAATTCGCCTCACGCCTCGCGCTAGCCAGCCGCTCGCCCTCGCGCATCGAGAACGAGTTGTCGATTACGATGATGCTCAGAGTATTCGCCGCGTTCAAGATCGCCGGCGGCCGGTTTAGGAAGGGCTGCGCAAACGCAAGGGCAATCAACAACAACAGCAACAACCGCAAGGCCATGAGTAACTTGTACTTCAGCTTACGTTGATAAGTCGTCGATTCGGTCCGTTTCTCCATCAACATATTCGATGCAAACTGTACCGGATCCTGCTTATGCTGCTGCAACAAATGCAGCCACAGCGGCAACGCCGCGCCAATCGCGCCCGCCGCCAGCCACCAGGGTGAAAGCAATCCCATCGCTTACATCCTCCCCTTGCGCGCTGCCAAATACTCGCGTAGCCCTGCGTCCAGCGGTTGATCGGTGGGCATCAAAAAGTAGTCCATCCCTGCGCCCTGCGCCTTCGAGCGCAAGCTCTCAATGTGCGCCTCAATCTTTGCCTTATACTCGGTCCGCAAGTACTCGGGAGTCACCTCGACGGCCTCGCCGCTCTCCATGTCAATCATCGTCGAAGGCCCGGTCAGCTTGGGCTCCAGTTCCTGCCTGTCCATCACGTGGAACAGAACGACTTCATTCTTTTTCCAGCGCAACGGAGAGATCGCCTCGATAATCTTCTCGGGGTCTTCATAAAAATCGGACACCACAATCACCAACCCGCGCTGCCGGATGAATTCGAGAAAGTGCTGAAACGGCTTGGCAAAATTAGTA
>JANXUM010000454.1 GCA_025356215.1 Bryobacter sp.
CCTTGACGGAATTGATCGCGGTCCGGCATGACCGGCACGTTTTGCCGCATGTAGTTGACAACATTGGCACCGTTTTGGTAGCAATGGGTTGCGGCGTAGCGGGCCCCGTCGCGCGTCATCTCGACGGCGCTGTGCCAAACCCAAAGTATCTGCGCAATGTAAAAAATCGAGAGCGCCAATGGCAGGGCCACCGTCATCCCGACCAACAGGAATTCCACCGCCGTCGCGCCTTTCTGCGATCGCCCGCGCATTGCCTATGAGCCCCCAAAAGGCAGCCGAACGCTGGGCCGCAGGATGACTGGCGAATTCGAAACGCCGGGAACTTTAAACGTAAACGGATAGCCGTTGATCAGATCGACAAACAGATAATTTGGCGCTGTGCCGCCTTGGGAGGTGTCGCAGCCGTTTGAGGAACAGTCGCATTCTTCAATCGAATCGGTTTCGACGTTGTAGCGCTCAACCCGCACTCTGAAGTCCGACGCCTGTAGGCCCAACACCAGCGACGTGGCGCTTGGATCACCCGTCCCCGTGAGACCGACCGCAATCGACTGGGCCAGGACGTCGTTGCCCGCGTCGCAAAGGTTGATGTTTTGCTGCGTACCGGCGGAGCGCGCCACAGAGTAGATGATCTTCTGTAATTGAAAGTAAGTGTAAGTGACCCGGCCCGCCTCCATCATGCCGACAAGCAATAAAACGACAAAAGGAATGAATAAGACTCCTTCGATCAAGCTCGTTCCTTTGCGGGAACCCAGGCGGCGTTTCATTAGTGCAGAACCACCTTGCCGGGGCCGCTGGTGACGCCGCAGGATCCAAACCGCCCCTGTCTCAGCGGCATTGGGTTGCCGATGTAAGTGGCGATGAATCGCCCGGGGCCGTCGGTGGGCGATAACGTGGATACGCCCGGATTCGGGATCAGGAGGAATTGCCGGAAGCCAAGGATCGTCATGTCGGCGGTGGCGGACAGGCCGTCGACGACGCTGACCGTGATGACACGCCGCCCCCGGCCTGTATAAGCCGAGTAATCGTCAACATCCGTGAGGTCCGTATCGACCGGTGTGCCGGCGAGCGTTGCCGAATCGTTGATCGCCTGGCATGCCGCGTCGGGTAGTCCGTTGTCGAAGCGGTTGTTCAGGCCGCACATGAATTGCTGCACGCTAGGGTTGGCCACGGGCTGTGCGCAGATCCGCGGTGACGCGGTTGCCCAGATCTGCTCCGGCTGGCCAATCGTGAGGCAGGCCTTCAGCAGGTTCGCGTTCGGCGGAATGCCGTTGTTGCCATTGCGAAAGAGCTGCGTGTCTTCTTGCGAGAAGGTGCTGGCCTCGGTGTCGTAGCGGTTCAACAGCGCGTATTGCAGCCTCGTCCCAGCGTCCCCCAACGCAAGGGGAGTTGGCTGCCCGGTGCACGTAAAGTAAAAGGTGTAGCGAGTGCCTTTGACAAACCCAAAGTCCGCAGTGTCGTCCGCACTCACGGCCCCGATCGCGATCGGTTCTACGCCGCAGGCGCTGCACAGCGGCCCGCTCACGCCGGCCACGGCCCTCGCCACAACCGGGGTCTTTCGATCTTGCGCCACAAACAACAGCCCGAAAAAAGTGAGCGGTGCATCCGCCGTCGCCTCGATGCGCGTAAAGCGCGCGGTGCTTCCGCCGGCTTGCGCGCCACCCGCCCCGTCCCCTACGCCGGTCGCCGCGCTCATGCTGTCGTAGTAAGTCGGCTCCGGTACTTCACTGCTCAGGTTTGCCGTTGTCTCGCCCAACGTGATCGAGCCATAGTCGTAGCGATTGCCTTTGGCGTCAGCTACGCGCGCCGCAGCCCTTGCGGCGATCCCAGCGTTGTCGATGGAGGTCTGTGTGCCGATCAGGTTTTGCGCCGCCGCCAGAGCCATGGCGTTGGCGATCGTTTGCACCTCGGCGCGGTTGAGATACAGCCGGCCAAGATCGTAAGCGAAGCCCATGAAGACAAGCATCACCGTGCCCAAAAGCACAAGCATATGCAGGGCAATCGAGCCGCCTTCGCGTTGCTGCTTACTTCTTCTTGTCAGCTTCCTGATAACCACTGGGGCCTACCATTTGCGGCTTTCCTGCTTCTGCCTTGCCCTTGGATTTCTTGTTCTTTTTGGCGTCTTTGATGTTCTGTACCTGGCGCGACGTGAGCTGGAAGGTCTCCAGCATCGCAGGCGTCTCCGCCTTCTCTTCCGGTGTCAGCGGCCGCACAAATTTCGGTGTGATCACCACCACCAATTCGTCGGTCGACTTCTTCACCGAACGGCTTCGAAAGAATGTGCCGATGATCGGCAGGTCTCCCAAACCACGAATGCGGGCCAATTGTTGCGTCACCCGGCTGTCGATCAATCCGGCGATCGCGAAACTCTCGCCGTCCTTCAAGACCACTTCGGTCTCCACCCGTCGCGTAGACAGCGCGGGAATCTGGACGCCCTGCAATGTAATGGCATTCGAGAAGTCAAGCGAGCTGACTTCAGGTCGTACCGCCAAGTGAATCGCGCCGGTATCGGTGATGGTGGGCGTGAATTTCAATTGAACGCCAAAGGGGCGGAATTGCACCGTGATGACGGGCGAAATCGCGCCGCCTGTAGTCGACGAGTTTATCGTCGGAAACGGAAACTCGCCACCCGCCACGAAGCTCGCCTCGCGGCCTTCGACCGTGATCAGATTGGGCTCGGCAAGAATCTGCAACAAGTTCTGATTTGCGAGCGCGCGAATCGTGGCGCCGATGTTCAGGTCGGGCCGAAAGGCGTACAGGTTGAGCAGGTCCGCGAAGTTCACCGATTGTGTGTTGCTGGATTGCAAGGCGCTAAAGCGCGGCTGTTGAAACTGCTGGGTTGTGAGCGATCCGAGCATTTTGCCGTTCGTGGAGAACAGGTTAAAGCCGAGCTCCGACAATGCCGCCCGGTCGATGCTGGCGAATTTCACCTGCAACATGATTTGCCTCAGGTCCGCCTTCTTGGGCAGCTCAATGAGATTGATGACCGTCTTGGTGCGCGTTTGAGCCAAGCCCGCCGCACGCTTGGCGCTCTCGGCATTCTTGACCGCGCCGCTGAGGACGATCGTGTCGGCGTTGCCAGTGAACTGGATCGAATCCTCGGGTAGGTCCCGCTTCAGGTCCGCCGCGAGCGAGCGATTGAAGTCTTCCGTGACCGTCGAATCCAGCAGCACTTGGACGTCAAAGCGCTTGGCGCCCGTGGTCTCATCCCAGATAACAAGCGTTGTTTTTCCGGCGCCTTTGGCCGTGACCATCACTTCGCGAGGACTGATCACGATCGCGTCGGCGATCTTCGGTTCCGATACGACCACCTTTGAAATGTCCTGGGCAAACTGCACCAGCTCGCCTTGGCCAACTGTTAATTTGATCGATCGCGCGTTCTGCGCGTGGGCACCCATGGGGAGGAACGCCAGTACTGCTGCGGCGATGGCGATTGTCTGTCTCATTTAACCTTTTCAAAAACCTCTTGCACGTGCTTGTCGCCGCGATAGACATCCACGACTTTCGGTGCCGGCTTGGCCGCCACTTCCTCTTTGGGTTTCTCCGGAGCCTTCGCGGCGCTTGGTTTTGCCGTAAGTTCATTCCAGCTCTGGTTGTTGTTGACCACGCCTCCAATCGCTTTGAAGCTCTTGCCCAGGCGTTCCTTGCGGGCACCCAGGTAGGGGTCCAGCGCGTCGCCATAGATCGGTTGGTCCTGGTCGATCCGCGATGCGTCCAGCGGGTTGCGTAGGATCAAGCCGATCTTGCCGTTGTTCTTGGCGAGTTCCATCTTGGCTGCCTCCTCGGGTGTCACCAAAAGCGTCACCGCGCGCGAAGCCGTCGCTGTTGTCAAGCTGCTGTTGGCTGTGGCTGCCGGTGCCTTGGGGTCGGTCGTCGCAACTTCTGTGATTCGTCCGACGCTCAACACGACGATGTCCTCGAGGATGACCTTGCTAAGCGCTTCGCTCATCGATCCGCTGCGGGTGAACACAACGTCGACGTGCGATCGCGGCAGGATTAGGCCAGCCGCGCTGGTGGCGTCCGTCACCGGCACACTCACCGCCCGCTTGCCCGGCGGAATCGTCGCCGCCACGCCTTCAATGCCGCCCACCGCCGCAAACTGGTTCTGCGTCAATGGGGCATTCATGGACACGGGGAACAGCAGCGTCCTGTCCATCACTGCTTTCTCTTCGAGAAACACACCTTTGGGCTGCTCCTTCTCCGGCACGCTTACCGTTTTCAGGTCGCCCTTTCGCAAGCGCGTGCCAGCCGAGAGATCCCGGCTGGCCGCCTGCACTTTCACCATCTTCATTTGTTTAGCCGAGCTTGTTGCCGAATACAGCAGCCAAGTGAGAAGCGTGGCCGAAACCAACGCGCCACCAAAGATCATCAGCAGTTTCTGCCGGTCCATTCAGTTCGTACCCTTCTCATACAGAATTGCCGACTCATCCTTGCCGATTTGGCGCCAGCCCTTCATCGGTAAAACTTCTAACAAGGAGTTCTCTTTCGGAATCAACGCATGCGTAAAATTCCACTGCTTCCAATAGTTTTCCCAGCCGGGCTTGGCGTCGGGAAGCGTCAGGTAGTCTTTCATGAACTGGGCCCCGTAGTAGTCGCTGCGTCCATCGAAAAACACCTTGCGTTTGCCCGCAAAACGGTAAATCATCCACCCGCCAAATTTGTCACTCGTAAAGATCCGTGCGCTCTCCGGCAATCGTTCAAGCTGCGTCGCAAGCTTTTCGGGGAACTGTTCTTCGGGAAAGCCTGCGGCCTTGGCAAACAGGCTCGACTGTCCCACTACCACCATCAGTGCGAACACCACGGGCACCCATGCCAAGCCCTTGAACTGAGCGTCCATTGCGCGAAGGTTGACGTTGTAACGCAAGCTCCCGTCCCGCTGCTTCGCAAGCCACGCCGGAAGATCTTTCGCCTCGGCCACCGCCCGGCAGATTGCGCCCATCGCCAGCGGCAAACCAACCAGCGCCATCAGCGGCAAGCCGCGAGCGGAGCGCAAAGCCCCGGCAAATAGCACCATGCACAATATGCCCCGCGCCCATTCGCCTTGCAGGCAATTGAGCGCGATGCCGGCACCAAGCAGCACCATGCCGATCGTGATCGCCTCGGCTCCTTCGACGTGAAAGTTAAAGCTCTGGAATTCACCCACCCGTGAGAGAAGTTCCTTGTCACCCAGGTAGTGAATGATGTGCTCGTGAACGTGCCACCCATAGGGATTGACGAAGCTTCCCACCAAGGTGGCTCCACCCCACAAGCCCAGCGCCTTCCATCGTTCATCCCCGCGCAGGAAGCGTTCGCCGGCATATAAGAACAGAATCGCCGTGCCCAGAAAAAAGCTGCCATGCATGTTCGCCCACAGCACGCCGATCCCAAACACCGCCAGCACCTGTGGCCACGATGTCTTGCGCGGCGCAAGTTCCGCGCCCAGCGCCGCCAACAACAAAAACACCCATCCGTAAAGATGGGGTCTGGCGAGCCAATGTATGTTGCAGGTGGTAAGCATGATCCAACTTGAAACGCAGGCGGGGAGAAACCACACCCCCGCCGTCCACATCATTTGAAACCACAACCAACTGACGATCCCCAGAACGGCGAGATAAAGGAAAAACACTCCCCTCAGCCCATCTGCTTGGTGGGCTTTCGCCATCGTCAAGTCAGCTAACCATTCCCAGGCAAACCATGGTCCGCCTGGCTTTGAAAAGGAATAAGGCTCGGTCTGCGGCACTTGCCCGGTGGCAAGCACCGTCTCTCCGTTACGGATGTGCCAACCCGTATCCGAATCGCGGAACAGACTCTGCATCCCGTTGAACGACGTCAGGCAATACACCATCGTGATTGCCGTCAGAATGAACGCGATGTCCGGGATCAGCCATTTACGAAGCAATCGTACGCGCCTTTACTGCTGCGCGCCGATCGTCCCGAGGCTGGCCACCATGTTCTGATATAGACCGACAACGGCCTGCGTCAACTGATTGACCGTCGTGATGAGCGCCAAGCCCACCGCCGCGACGATCAGAGCGTATTCCACCAGGTCCTGCCCAGTCTCATCGCGCCACAACTTCTGAACGAATGCCTTCGCATTCACCATCATGATATTGAGTTTCATGGATGACTCCTTCGGTTTCTAAACTTCCCAGCTTCTTCTTCGGCCACAAAGACGTGCTTAACGGCCTTAGCCAATCTTGACAGGCCGGAATCTTTCTTGTCCCGGTCCAGTTTGATGTCAACAGTACCACCGGTACGGGCGGCGACGATTTTCAGATTTTGGATTGCCTCCGGAAACTGAAAGCGAAGCGCCAGCGCCTTTTCCAATTCGGCCTTGGCCTCAACCCATTTCCCGTGGTCGATATACACCGCCGCAAGGTTGTTGTGCGCCGCCGCCGGCCCGCTGATCGCCTTCCAGTGCGACAAAGCCTCTTCCGGCTTATCCAGTTGTGACGCATACAGCATCGCAAGATTGTTACGCGCCAACTCGTAGCTCGGCTTAGCCCGCAGGGCCTGTTTCAGGATGCTCTCGGCTTCAACCGCTTTACCCTGCCGACCCAAGTTGTAGGCCAAATTGTTCATTCTCTGGACATTGTCCGGCTCCGCCTTGAGTGCCTTGCGATGCAGTGCCTCGCCCGCCGTTAAGTGGTCCAGGCGATCTTCGAGAATCGCCGCCCGCGCCGTGTAGGCGGGGGGCACATCCTTCAGCTCGCCGATCAACTGAGTAGCCTGCGCGGCCAACTTCAGTTCGGTCATCTTTGCCACTAAATCCAGCGCTAAATCGATGTCCTTGGGCGCGTGCTCGCGGCCGATACGCAAATGCTCAAGCGCCAGATCGGGGTAGCCCGCTGCGTCGAATTTCTCAGCCAGCCGCCGTCTCGCCGTCAAGTCCCCCGGCGCGTCCATCAATCGGCGGCGCAAAGCGGCGATCTCCAAATCGCCGTCTCCAGCGAGAACGGCGTTCTTCACCTGCGTCTCAAACACCGGGGACATCCGCCCACCGGCGCTCTGCTGTCGACCGCATCCGAAACCAGCCGCCAGCAAGATCGCAACCGCGAAAATCCTCATACCTTCTCAAACTCCAACTCGTCGCCAACCTGAGTGCCGGTTTTGGCCGCCATTCCAGCGGGCAACTCCAGCACGCTGTGCGCGCGCAGGCAGAGGCTGATTCTGCTCTTCACCATATTGGGTCTGATCTTCAAGATTTTCTTCTGCTTGTTGAGGTACAGCACGTCAATCGCGAACTTCATGCCAAAACTATGCACGGCCTCACATGGAGCGATCCAGAGGCCGTCCCCCTCCTCTAACGAGCTGTGCTTCAACAAACCTCGCCGCCGCAGTTCGCTGGTATTGGCAATCCCCGCGAAACTGGCCAACTGACTGCCACTCCTGCGGTTTGTCACCCGCAAGCGTTTCTCCACCGCCGCAGCTGTCTCTTGGGGCAGTTCCCTAAAACCCATGCTGCTCCAAAATGTTTCGGCTGCCCGAAGAAACTTCTAGTCTCATGAAGCGTTAGAGTACATTAGATGCTGATGCGGAAGCAATTCTCCTTGCCAAAACTTAACAAAACTCTTCTTCTCGCCCTGATCCTTCACCTGTTCGTAGCGCTGTGCACCGTCTCCGCTCAAACCGGTACCTTTGGCAGTATCACGACGCTCGGAGAGACGCCAAACGACGTTGTTATCGACGAACTGCGCGGCTATCTCTACCTGGTGCGCTCCAATGCCAACCGCGTGGAAGTTTACGATTACGTAAACAAAAAGCTGCTGAACCCGATTTCGGTAGGCACATTCCCGGTGAGCGCCGCCATGTCCCCGGACGGCGCGACGCTCTACGTGACCAACGCCACATCGACCAGCGTCAGCGTCATTCAACTCGGCACAAACCAGATCCTCAGCACGATCAGTCTGCCAGTGCGACCCGAGGGCGTCGCTGTGGGAGCGGACGGACGCGTCCTCATCACAACGCAAGGCACCGGTACCAATAACGCTTCTCAAACTCTTCTGCTTTACGATCCCCGGCAGGACGCGGCGCTGCAGCTTACCGCCGTCGCCTCGCCTGCCACCATCTCCACCGCCAACATCAACCAGAACATTTTTCTCGGTCGCCCCACAACGCCGTTCCCTGGCAAGCTACTGATCACCCCCGACAAAAATTTCATCGTCGGCATGGTGGCGATTAACCAGACGGCCAACAGCGCGCAGACGACGATGTTTGTTTACGAAGTTGCCAGCGGCACCATCCTCCGCAGCCGAACGGTAACCGGGCAGTCGACAGTGCTGGCGATGTCCCCGGATGGCAGCCGCTTCATGGCGGGCTCGGCCCAATACGCGTTCTCCAATCTCAACGTCAACGGCCAGATGAACGTAGGCAACCTGCCATTCACACTCCCCAGCGGCAACAGCTTTCCCGCCGCCGTCAACTACGGTGGTAGCGTCTTTTCGCCCGACGGGCGCACCCTCTATTCGGCCTTCAACTCCACCGCTACGCTCACCACGCAGCGGCCCACGGCCAACGTCCTCTTCGTCGGCAACCCCAACAATCTCGGCGTCCGGCTCGGCATTCGGCTGCCGGAGTCCGTCCTCGGGCGCATGATCATGACCAGCGATGGCTCGCAGATCTTTGCGCTCTCCGAATCCGGCTTCATGACGCTTCCCGTAGGCAGCCTCTTCGATTACCCGATCATCGATCCCGAGACCACCCAAGTCTTCCTGGCCACAGACCCATGCAATAAAGGGATCGCCAAGGCGACGCTCAAGGTGTCCAACCTTGGCAAGGGCAAGCTCACCTTTAGCGTTCCCGCTTTAACCACCGCCGTCGTCGCCGACGTCCGGAGCGGATTGGCCCCCTCTACCATCGGCTTCACCATGGACCCGGGCCGCGTCAACGTCAATCGTCGCCCCGGCACCAACGTCTACAACGGCAACAACGGCCAGCCGATCACGGTCAACCTCAATTCCAACGAGGCCATCAACATCCCCAATACGATCCGTATCTTCATGAACTACCGGCTTGCCGATCAGCGCGGTCTGATCTTCCCGATCCCGACTTTGGTGAACGGCATCAACCCCGCGCGTGGGCTGCGCGACATCGTTCTCGATGAAAAGCGCAACCGCGTCTACGTCGCCAATTCCGCACTCAACCGGGTTGAAATTTTCGACACCGTCAAGCAGCGCTACCTCGACCCGATCGACGTTGGTCAGTTCCCGCAGATGCTGGAGAAATCGTTCGACAACACCACCCTCTATGTCGCCAATGTCGGCGGCGAATCTCTAATGACGATCGATCTCGACACGCTTAGCGTCAGCGGCAACATAGAATTCCCACCCACCCCCAGAAGCGGCCAACAGAATCCTTTATCCGTCGATTCGATGGCGCTTACCCTATCCGGACTTCAATTCACCACCACCACCGGCAACGTCTGGCGCACGGTCGCCAACCAGGCCGTCGTGCGGCCCGGCGGCGGCGTCTTCAATACCGCTGGCACAGTCGGCGGCACTCGCTACATGACGGCTTCACCGGGCGGCGAATTCGCCTTCTTGCTCACCGGCAACAACCCTGC
>JANXUM010000495.1 GCA_025356215.1 Bryobacter sp.
CTTCCTGATACTTGAAGTCGCCCGTTTGCTCCATGCGCACCATGTCCCCGGTCTTGGGATCGAAGCGCGCTTCCAGCTCTTTACTCGAGGTAATCATCGGCGGACCGTTCTTCTTGGCGGGTGTGTTTTCGGGTTCGGTGCGCGTGGTTGCATTGGACCCCTTGAACAACTCGATTTGATTGTTCGCCGCATACTGGATCGTCATCCGGTCGGCGTCCATGTGACGCTTACGCTGAGTCGGGCGATTCGGTAGAAAGTCGATAGACCCCGGCGTGGGAACGTCCACCCGCTGGATCTCCTCGCCCCCGGGCAGCATGGTCATCGCCACGCTCTCGCTGCGCAGTACCTTGGTCTCGCTGGCCGGCGTGCCCGCCTTGACTGCCGGCACAGATTCCACGACAGCTTTCCCGTTAGCCAGAGCCCGCTCCAGCAGCGATTCCTTCGCTGTTACTTTGAAGAACAGGTCGATCCGCTTCGCCGTCGTGTTTGTCTTACCGCTGACGCCCTGTGTATTGAGGTTGGCCTCGTCTTCGGCAATCACCTTCTCCACGTGCCCCTCCATTGAGAAATCGACGTGCAGGGTCTTGGCGGCGTAGTCCACCTGGCGCTTCGGCGTGACGTCCCGGCCGCGCGCCTCCACCGCCGCAACATGTCGGATCACGCCTTTTTCCAAGCTGATCTCACTGGCAGCCGCTTCCATCGAAAAATCGGCCTTCCGCATTTTCGACCACGGCAGCAGGTAGACCTTCGACTCTAGCTCCTTGTAGCGGACTTCATCGCTTTCCACTTCGATCGGGCTAGCCTTCGGATCTTTCGGGCGCCAATTCAGAACCGCGGCATGCATCAGGTGCAACTCATGCGATTGAGGATCGTATTCCGCGCCCACGGCTCGCCCGCTGCCCTCGCCACCTTCCTGATGGAACCGGAATTCGACCGCGCCCTGGCTAATCATCTTCCCAGTCTTGATTTCGAGGCTTGCGCCCTGCGCCTTGATCCCCAAAACGCGACCTTGCGCCTCCCCTTCTTTCACCGGAACCGCCATCTGTACCTCAACCGCGCTGTTGCTAGCCAAGCGGCCTTCCGCCGGAAAATAGTCCCCCTTGTCGGCTTTTACGAGGTCAAAAGTCTTGCCGTCCTCGTGAAATAGGCGTAGCTCCATCTGGTCCAATTCCATGTGCGGCGGATCTTTCACTTCCCGGTAGTCTTTAGCCGTCAACTCGGCCACTGGCCGGTTGCCGTCCGAAGTCTGGTAGCGGAAGTTCTCGGCTTTGGAATTCAGCGTGCTTGGTAGGGGTGCGGGCGGGGTCGCCGTGTTCCGTTTTTGGACGGCAATCTGCTTCTGATAGCTATACCAGACAAAGCTTGCGACCCCAAGGATCACAGCCAACAGCAGATAGGGGGCCGCTCGGCGCATGAAGCACTTCTCAGCTTAGCAGCTTAGAAAACTAAGGTTCGAAAAGGCATTCACAGGCTTTTCTTATTTTTTTCCACAGACTTTTCAACAGTTTACGAGCGGTCGACCGACCTGGAGCCCGAAGTGTGCGCTCCCCGCTCCTAATCTAAGCATGCTGACGAAATGTCATGCAACGGCAATTAAATCAAGAGGTTATAACACAATGGAACCCATCATCATCGTCCCTCCTTTCCAGTTCTAGTCTGAGTGCGCGGCGCTCGAACGCCGAGATGCACTCAGTCGTTGTGGAAAACGCGTTTCGGGTGGTCCGTCTAAGGCGAAACTCTGCTATATTCCTAGGAGTACCAGGCTACTGGTACTTCTAGGTCTAGTCTTGAATCTTCGGAAATCCAGATGCCAAGTCGTGTTTGCCGCTCTTCTGGCGTCGGTTTGCTGCCAGCCGATACGCCAAAATCGCCTTGCCTTGGCTAAATCTGACGAGCTCCAAATATCGCCAAAGCTCGCCGAGCTCCGCCAGAAGGCCTATAAACTGTTCATAAACAAGGATTTTGAGGCTGCCATTCCTGTCTATGCCGAGGCCCGCCGAATCGCCTCAGCCGAGGGCAACCTGCGTTTGTCCGTTCAGTTTCTCAACAACATCGCCGGCTGTCACCATTCCCTATACCAGTACCGTGAGGCAGTACAGTACTATCAAGCTGCGATTCAGGAATCCAGAGCCGCAAACTTGAAGGGGATGGAGAGTGTTGCGGCCCTAAACCTCTCAAGCATTCACCTGACGATGGGAGAGAATCTGAAAGCCGCTGATTCGATTGCTCTGATCCCGCGAGATGGGTCGACCTTCAACCCCGATTCTAGGCTTGATAGTTTCCTGCAAATGGCGAGCGTCTACACGCGGCTCGAAAATGACAAAGAAGCCAGCGACGCCTTCGAACGCGCCAGCGTCGAGGCCGACCTGGACGTGCCCAGCGAGTTAGTCAAGGCTTTACAGGCAAACCGAGCGCGCTGGTCAGAGAGTCTGCGGGAATCTCGCCGAGCCTGGGTTTATTCAGTCCGCGGTGAGTGCTTGAACTGGCGCAAGAAATTTGCTGAGGCGGAACCTTATGTCTTGGACGCTTTTCGAATCCGCGCCACCTATCGGCAACAATCTTACCCTCGCAACGCGCTTCAACTCGCAATGATTGCCCGTAGCCGCGGGGATTTCGATTCTGCAAGAAAATTGCTGCAAGTTGCCCACAATCTCGATCCAGGCAACCGTACCCCGATGCACCGCTTCTTACTCAGCCGAGAGGAGGCAAAAATTGAACTCGAGAGCGGCAACTTCTCTGCCGCCCTTGGCCCTCTTCGCGCGGCCCTGTCTCTCGCGCGCTCCTGGCGCATGGAAGTCTTGCCGTCTGATTCCACCTTTCTCTCCTTCGAGTCTTACCTCAACAGCGAACTACAGGGGAAATTTCTCAATGCTATGGCGCAACCACTCTTTACCCTTACACCCAAGGGCTTAGCCGAAGAGTCATTCTGGATTGCCGAGGAGGCTCGCTTCGCCGCCATGAGGGCGGCTCAATTCCCCGCTGAGGAATTTCTCCATCGGCTTCCCAAAGACTATTGGTCCCTTTTGGCCAAAATGCAGAACCTTCAGACTTCAATCGCTACCGGCAGATCCGGTACGCCCGAAGAACTGGCGTCAGTAGAGCGTCAATTAAACTCACTTGAAGTAGAGGCGGGTCTGTCGGTGCCGCATTCGGCAAACTCCTCGCTCCTGGACTTGCAGGAATGGCGGCGAGCGATCCCCCCCGATGAGGCCATTTTCTCGTACTACCTCGCCGAACCGTACTCTTTGGCCTGGGTCGCGGATCGAAATGGAATCCAGATCCGCCGCATCGCCGGGAGGCAGCAGCTCAAAACATGGACGGAGCGCTTTCGCGCTGATATCGACAATGGCACCCAAATTGAAACATCTAGTACCGGAATGGAACTGACTAAGCAATTGTTCGGAGATTATTTGTACTCCCACCGCACTATCACTTTCTGGACGATGGTAATAGATCAAGAACTCGCAACCCTTCCTTTTGCTGCCCTTCCGACCGGCGGAAAGCAAAGCCATTTTTTGGTTGAAGACCATACGATGCGCACGCTGCCTTCGGCGATCCACTTGCGCCCCACCAAGGTACAGGACTGGACTCGCCGTGCGGTTGGCATTGCCGATCCCATCTACAATGGCATTGATCAGCGGACAGGCGGTACACGCCCGGACGCCAACCTATTGCAACTCAACCGTCTAGCCGCTTCGGCACGTGAAATGCAAGAGAGTTTAGCGGTGATGAATAAAAGGAATTGGTCTACACACGGTTGGACGGGAGCGGCAGCGAATGCTATGAACCTGCGAGCGGAACTCCAGGGATCCCCGGACATCGTGCACATTTCCACCCATTTCATTGGAAACGAAGCCAATTCGCGCCTCTTGTCGATCGCGTTGACGCCCGATGCGGCCGGACACGCCCTATTCAGCGCGCTCGACCTAAATTCGCTTCGTACGAACTCCAAGCTTATCGTCTTATCCGGCTGCAATTCCTCCTCCGGTGCTGCGGTGTCCGGCATCGCGGTCAACGGTTTGGCGCGAGCCTGTTTGATCGCCGGAACGGATACCGTTGTCGCGACGCTCTGGCCGACAATCGATTCAAACGGGCCAATCTTCCCGGTTTTTTACAACAACTTGCTGAGCCGCAAGTGGAGCGCCCGCGCCGCGGCGATGGCCCTCCGCGAGGCTCAATTGCAAATGATCCGCCAAGGCGGATGGACATCACGGCCTGCCTACTGGGCTGCCTATCTCGCGATCTCGAAGGGTTGAATCATGCTTGCCGTTCACACCATCGACGAACCCACGCCGTTTGACTCACGGCGCGACCCCGATCCAGGGCCCGACCCCACGCTGCACAGGGATCCTGGCGCTATCGAAGATATGCCTCCACCCCAACAACAGGTGGACTGGGCCGACATCGTTCTGCGCATCCAGGCCAATGAAGAAGCCGCACTAGAGGAACTGTATGCCATGTTCTCGCGAGGCATCAAGTTCCT
>JANXUM010000515.1 GCA_025356215.1 Bryobacter sp.
AGAAGTAAAATCAAAGGCAGTACATGGCAAAGCTATCCATCCAAGATCTCGACCTCAAGGGCAAGACCGTATTCATCCGCGTTGATTTCAACGTCCCGCTGGCCAATGGCGGCACGGAGATCACCTCGGACAAGCGCATCCGCGCCTCGGTGCCGACAATCGAATATGCGCTGGAGCAGGGAGCGGCCGTTATCCTTGCCAGCCATCTGGGGCGGCCCAAGGGCAAGCCCAACGCCGAGATGAGTCTCGCGCCGATCGCCGTTCGGTTGAGCGAAATCCTCAAAAAGCCGGTGGCGATGGCGTCGGATTGCATCCACGTGGCCAAGCCTGCGCCCGGCTCCGTTCTGCTGCTCGAAAACCTGCGCTTTCACGCCGAAGAAGAGGCCAACGACCCCGGCTTCGCCAAGCTACTGGCCGAGGGCATCGACATCTATATCAACGATGCGTTTGGGGCCGCCCATCGCGCGCACGCCTCGACCGTAGGCATGATCCAGTTTGTGCCACAGGCAGCAGCCGGGCTGTTGATGGACAAGGAACTTGAGTATCTAACTAAGGTGACTGCGAATCCCGAGCACCCGTCGGTGGCGATCATCGGCGGCGCCAAGGTGAGCGACAAGATCGAAGTGATCGTGAACTTGTTGAAGGTGACCGACAAGCTGCTGATTGGCGGCGCGATGGCTTACACCTTTTTGAAGAGCCAAGGCTTACCGATCGGCAAGAGCCTGGTTGAAGACGACAAACTTGAGCTGGCCAAGGAGTTGCTGGCCAACTCCGGCGACAAACTGGTTCTGCCGTTAGACCACGCGGTAAGCCCGGAGTTTAGCGCGACGGCCGGCAACTCGACCGTCGATTTGATTCCGGACGGGCAAATGGCGCTGGACATCGGGCCGAAGACGATCGCGATGTATGTCGAGATCGTATCGAGCGCACGAACGATCATCTGGAACGGGCCGATGGGGGTGTTCGAAATGCCGCCCTTCGACAAGGGAACGATGGCTGTCGCCAACGCCGTGGCCGAAGCCACGGACAAGGGCGCGATCAGCGTTGTGGGCGGTGGTGACAGCGAGAAGGCCGTCAAGACCGCCGGAATCAGTGATAGAGTTTCCCACGTATCGACCGGTGGCGGGGCGAGTCTTGAGTTCCTCAGCGGGCTGGAACTTCCCGGCGTTGCCGCCCTGTCGAGCAAGTAACGGAAGGCTGCCATAATCAAGTTGTGTCCAAGGTAAAAGAGCTCGAATCACAATTGGACCTGGCGCACCAACAGTTGCGTCTCTTTCAAAAAATCAGCCGTTTTATGGTTAAGGAACTTAGCCTGAACCAAGTGCTGACCGGCATCAATGGATTGGTCATTGAGTTTATGCATGGGGACTCCTGTTTGTTGTATCTACTCGACAAGGGCGACCTACTGCTGTGCTCCTCGAACAACCCTTCTCCGGGAACGCTCGGGCAGCTTCGGATCCACATCGACGAGGGCCTTACGGGCTGGGTGGCGCGGGAGCGTCGCTTGGTCGCCATCAGCAAAGAGGCCTATCTGGACACTCGGTTTAAGGCTTTCGCCGAATTGCCTGAAGACCAATACGAGGCCTTTCTGTCGGCACCAATCATTGCCCGCAACAAGGTCGTCGGCGTTATCAACGTGCAGCATCGCAAGCCCCATATCTTTACCGGCGAAGAGATGGAAACGCTTACCACCGTCGGCGAGCAGGTAGGCGTATTGCTCAGCCTGGCGCGCCTGGAAAGCGGTTACGCCAACGAAGAGGTCAGCGCACTTGTCAATGCCTCAGCCTCCTAGCCGGCGTTCTCTGTTGCTGGCCGCTACAGCACTGCCGGCGCTGGGGGCCGAGGGCAAATTCTCCCGTGCCTATTTCTATTCGCAGCCAGCGACCAAGCTCGTGATTTCGGACTTTGCCTTCGGTTCTGACCGGCGCGGCTGGGCGCTGGGAGTGACTCTGGCGGAGGGTAAACGGTACACCGGCGCGATGCTGTCCACTACCGACGGCGGGGCCGCTTGGACCCTGACTGAGCTGAAGTTTCTGCCTCGAACTCTCTTTGCCCTGGACGACTCGATGCTCTGGAGCGTCGACGACAAGAACGACATCTGGTTCAGCGCCGAAGGCGGCCGCGACTGGCGGCGCATCAGTAAGCAGAACAACGCCTTGCGGGTGCACTTTCTGAATGCCGAGACCGGGTTTCTGGTTGGCCACAAAAAGACATTCATGCGCACCGACGATGGGGGCAAGACTTGGCGCCACGTGCCGGAAGGGGCGCAGGCCAAGGGTAACCCCGAGTTGATGACCTATCGGTGGATCAATTTCTGGAACGGCAAGGTGGGCGTTGTGATTGGCAGCACGGAGTCTGCTTTGCGCCGCGTTCCGCGGTTGCCGGAGTACCTGGAACCGGAGATGGCGGCGTACCGCAATCAACCTCACCTGATTACGTCGCTGGAATCGCGGGACGCCGGAGCAACTTGGAGCATTGACGAAGTTTCTGCCTTTGGCTATCTGCACCGTACCGTCATCGGTAAAGACGGCACGGGGTTGAGCCTCATCAAATTCGACAAGAGCTTCCAGTTCGGCGGCGAACTCTATGCGTTCTATCCACTAATGAGCAAGAAGAGCGAACGAATCCTCAGACTTAAAGAACTTGAGTTTCAGGATGTACTATACGTGCCCGGGGACGGCGTGTATCTTGCATGCACGGAGCGACTCGGGTTGCTCCCAGTGCCGACGAAAGTTCGCGTGTTGCACAGCAGCAACATGAAGGAATGGAAAGACATTCCGGTTGACTATCGCGCTCTGGCACAGAGCATCGTGCTGTCGGCGACGCCGTCGGGCAAGGTGTTTGCCGCGCTGGACCAATCGACGATTCTCGCGCTGCGCTAGGGGGCGTCGAGAAACTTGTGCTGCAGACGTGTCAGTTCGGTCTTCAGCTTTTTTTCCAGTTCGGCATCCTTTCCGTATAGATTTGTCATCTCGCGAGGGTCGCGCTTGAGGTCGTAGAGTTCCCACTCGGGTTCGGTACTTTGGAATCGGACCAGCTTGTGAGTTTTGGTGCGCACGCCGTAATGGCCGGGGACGTGGTGGTCGGGGTCGTCGTGCATCCAATAGCGGTAGTACATGCTCTGGCGCCAAGTGGGCGGAGTGCGCCCCTGGAGATTCTGGCGGAAGGATTCGCCTTGCATGGCTCCATCGCCGCCCATGCCGGCAAAGTCGAGGAAGGTGGGGGCGAAGTCGATGTTGAGCGAGATGTCGGTATTGACGGTGCCTGCTTTGATCTCGCGGGGGTAACGGGCGAGGAAGGGCATGCGCAGGGACTCTTCAAACATGAGGCGTTTGTCGAAGAGGCCGTGGTCGCCGAGGAAGAAGCCCTGGTCGGAGGTGTAGACGATGAGGGTGTTGTCCCGGAGTTGATTGGCGTCGAGGTAATCGAGCACGCGACCGACGCTGTCGTCGACGGATTGAACGCAGCGCAAATAGTCTTTGATGTAAATCTGGTAGGCCCATTTGCGCAGGGCGTCACCGGTGAGGCCCGGGGGTGGCTTCATTTTGAGGTCACGTTCGGTTGTGTCTTCGCCGACGCGCATTTTGAGACCGCGGCCGACGGGTTGATAAAGGTTGGATGGTTCGGGGATAGTTTGGTCGGCGAAGAGGTCTTTGTATTTGGGGCCCGGGTCCCAGGGGCGGTGGGGGGCCTTGTGGTGGCACATCAGGAAAAATGGCTTTGCTTTATCGCGAGCGCCAAGCCAGTCGAGGGTGAAGTCGGTAATGAGGTCTGTGCAGTAGCCTTTGTACTGTTTTCGCCCCGACTGATCCACAAAAACGGGATCGTTGTAGACGCCTTGGCCGGGGAGGATTTGCCAATGGTCGAAGCCCTGGGGCTCTGTGACCAGATGCCATTTGCCGATCATGGCGGTTTGGTAGCCGAAACTTTGGAGCCGCCTGGCGACGGTCATCCGTTTTGTGTCGAGGGAATCGTTGAGGGTGTTGACGCCGTTGATGTGGCTGTACTGGCCGGTGAGGATGGCGGCGCGGGAGGGAGTGCAGATGGAATTGGTGCAAAAGCAGTTGTCGAGGCGGACACCTTCTTTGGCGAGGCGATCGATGTTCGGTGTCCGGTTGATCTTGCTGCCGTAGGCGGAGATGGCGTGGGAGGCGTGATCGTCAGACATGATGAAGACGATGTTGGGGGTGGGCGGCTGCTGGAGCATACCGGCAAAGAGGGCGCGCCGCGAGAGCAAAGACATGTCAATATTATGGGCATGATTGATCGACGCTCGATGTTGACACTGACGACTGCTTCCCTGTTTGGCAGTAGCGAGAACACTGCGGGGCGACAGCCGCAATTTGCTTCGTCGGGAAAGCGCTTGTTTATGGCGTACGGCGAGGGGAACCGCGCTGTCGTAAAGACATCCGACGATGGGGGCCAGAGTTGGGCGGAGACTGCGGCTTTCACAGCCAAGGGCAAGATGATGTTGGGGATGCGGCGCGGTCCGCGAATTGCGGCTATGCGCGACAAGGCGGTAGTGAGCTTTATCAGCGAGGGCGATCTGTGGGCGGTAAATGGTGGCGCGCCAGTGCGTGTGAACGATGTGGCCGATTCGGCTCGCGAGGGGCTGCACGCGATGGCGGCGGGCGGGGGCAAGATTTATGCCGCATGGCTGGATCTGCGCTCGAAGGGCACGACGATGGCCGGGGCTGTGAGTGCGGACGGCGGGAGCACTTGGAGCAAGAATGAGGTGTTGTACACGTCTCCCGACGGGACGATTTGCCAGTGCTGCCATCCAACGATCGCGGTGGACGCGGCAGGCAAGGCAAGTGTGATGTTTCGCAACGCGATCGCCGGGAATCGCGACATGTACGCGATGGAATGGGGCGGGCCGGCGGCGAAGCTGGGAAATGGAACCTGGAAGCTGAACGCTTGTCCGATGGACGGGGGCGGGATGGCGTTTGATTCGGTGGGTAAGTTGGTGACGGTTTGGCGACGGGATACGCAGGTGTTTGTCGCGCGCCCCGGGGATGATGAGGAGTTGGTCGGCGCGGGCAAGCAGCCGGTGGTGGCCTGCACGGCGAAGGGCGTTTGGGTGGCCTGGAACGAAGGCAAGGGCGTGATGTTGCGGGATCCGGCGAAGCGGGTGGAGAAGATGGGCGAGGGCACTTTCCCGAGCATAGTCGCGCGGGCGGGGGGCGGTGTGTTGCTTGCCTGGGAGAGCGAGGGGCAGATCAGCATGAAGGTGGTTGGCGGGTAGGATTGGGTTTGCTTTGTTCGGCGTTGCTCGCCGCTGCTCGCCGGGGGAAATGGCTTTGCTTGGATCGGTTTTTGGGTGCCCCCAGGAAGAGCGGATTCGGTTGTCGAAGAACTGCGGCGGCG
>JANXUM010000590.1 GCA_025356215.1 Bryobacter sp.
GCTTGAATCAGGCGCACATGAACCCACACTGGAACGCACACCTCAACAAGACACTCTCACGTCGCGATCTACTCCAGGTCTCAAGCGCTGGTTTCGGTAGTCTGGCGCTAGCTGGAATGCTGGGCGCAGAGCAACCCAAAGGCCCGCTCGACATTAGAGCGCCCCACTTTCCCGCCAAGGCCAAGCGCGTCATTTTTCTGTTTATGCACGGTGGCCCGTCGCAGGTGGACACCTTCGACCCCAAGCCGATGCTCACCAAGTATCATGGCAAGCCAATGCCGACGGCGAATCTCAAAACTGAGCGCAAAACCGGCAACCTCATGCGCAGCCCCTTTGAGTTCAAACGCTACGGCCAGAGCGGCATTGAAGTCAGCGAGATCTTCCCCAAGCTTGGCGGCGTCATCGACGAGTTCAGCGTCATCCGCTCGATGTATACCGACCGCCCGAATCACGAGCCGTCGCTGCTGTTACTAAACAGCGGCGATAAGTTGCCGGGCCGCCCCAGCATGGGGTCCTGGGTAACTTATGGTCTTGGCAGCGAAAATCAGAATCTCCCCGGCTATGTCGTTCTCTGCCCGGGCCTGCCCGTTTTGGGCCATCAAAACTGGGCCGCTAACTTTCTCCCTGCTGTGTATCAAGGCACTTACATTCCTTTGAGCGAGAAAGACCCAAAGAAGCTCATCGATCACATCCGCAATTCCTCCCTCAGTCCCGAGAAACAACGCAAAGAGCTCGACTTACTTGAGGCACTCAACCTTCACCACATGGCGAAACAGGGCAAAGATTCGCAATTGGAGGCAACCATCCAATCCGCCGAAATCGCCTTCCGCATGCAGGCCGAGGCCCCCGATGCCTTCGATATCACCAAAGAACCAGAAGCCGTTCGTGCCCGCTACGGCGACAGTGATTTCGCGCGCGGCTGCCTGATTGCCCGCCGACTTTGCGAGCGTGGCGTTCGCATGGTGCAGGTCTACCACGGCAATTTCCAGCCTTGGGACACGCACGATGACATCGAACTGCACCGTCCCCTTGCCGAGCAGAGCGACGGCGCCATCGCCGCCTTAATTCAGGATCTAAAGGCCAGCGGCCTTCTCGATGAGACGATCGTGCTGGTGGGCGGTGAGTTCGGCCGCACCCCCGCCGTAGAGGTGGGCGGCTTGGTCAAAGTTCAAAACGGTCGAGATCACAACAACCACGGCTTCAGTTACTTAGTCGCCGGCGGCGGCTTCAAACGCGGCACGGTATACGGGTCGACAGACGACTTCGGCTTTGCCGCTCAAGAGAACAAGGTCCACATTCACGATCTTCACGCCACAGTGCTCAATCAGCTAGGCTTGGACCATACTAAGTTGACCTATCGCCACAGTGGCCGCGACTACCGCCTAACCGACGTCGCCGGCAATGTCGTTCGCGGCATCGTCTCCTAATCTTGTCCGCGCTGCTGCCAATGCGTCTCAGCCACCGTGCCATCGGGCTGGACCGTCAAGGTAAGCACAAGCAGCCCGCCGCCCTTCGGTAGGCCCGGCAGCGCAAGGGCTTTCCAGATGTAGAGTTGCCGCCCGCTAGTGCCGCTCACCACTTCCGTCGGCGGCCCAAACCGACGCTCTGCCTCCCACGCCTTCTTCCCCGACATCTCCTCCAGCTCATGCCCAACCACCCTCGCGCGCTTGCGGTCTCGCAGGTAACGAAACAAGTCGATGCCGAGCGAGTAAAAACACAGCAACGTGACCGAAAGTATAAAGACTGCGACTTCCCAGAGCATGACGGTATATGAAAAGATGGTTTCCACCTTCATTATGCGGTACTTTTTCATTGCGCTGACCCTTTGCCGCGCGGCCAGCGCGCAGATCACATTCTCCGGAAGCTACGAGAAGGCCATCACCCTCAAAGCTGGCGAAGTGGTTGAAGTCTCCGCAGGCCTCCCATCCCCCTCCAAGTTGCCCCCGAACGGGCGCGTCGCCATCGAATGGGGCGGCCTACGGAAGGTAATCCACGCCCTCGATCCCGATTTCTTCGTTTACTATCGCGCGCCCAAAGCGGGCGTCTACACCCTCAAAGCGACGGCTGTCGAAAACGAAGAGCCGCTCTTCAATCAGCCCCGCTGGCGCGAGCCCGGCAGCATCGCCATGCTCAAACCCTTCCCCAAGTCCACACCATGGCCCAAAGGCTTCAGCGTCCCATGGCAAGCCCGCATTCAGCCCATCGCGCTCGGCACTTCCACGCGCGGCATGACACTCGAAGTCGAACCCAATGACTCCATTGCCGAAGCCCAGCCGATCATAATCGGCGCAACTGGCCGCGATGAAAATCTCCACATTGCCGGCTCCGCCGACGACATTGAATACTTCGACAACGGCGGCGTCACCAAGGGTAAGGGCGACGATTGGTTTCGTCTCGATTTCAAGGGCTCCCAGCCCAAGCTCTTCACCGCAAACCTGATGTTGCCCGACCCCTTCGTTGTGGCCCGTCTGCGGATCTACACCGCCGACGGTAAAGAATACAAAGACGGCCAGAACGCCAACGAACGCGTCCATCAGCAACTCGAAGAGCACCGCACCGCCATGACCCGCCGCTTTGTCCCGGGCGGCGTCTACTATCTAGCCGTCGAATCCAATTCCCCCGGCTACGAAGTCGAACTGCGCATCCGCGATCTCGCCCCCTATACCGACCCGCGCAAAGCCGTCCAACAAGCCATGTACGATCACATGACGCAAGTCCACGCTTGGCTGCTCAATCGTCCCCGTGGCGCTTCCGTCGATCGCCGCATTCGCGACACCGGCTCGCTCCTCGGCACCATCTGCATGAGCTGCCACACCCAATCCAGCGTCTGGGGCCCCGCCATGCCGGTAACTAACGGCTATCCACTCGAAACCACTCATGACTTACGCCAATTAGTCAATTTAATGTATGAGTGCCTACGCCCGACTAACACCCTGGTCGAGGCCGCCAATAACACCAGTCTCGCGCCGCTTGACTTGGGCGACGGCCCAGCAGGCACACGAGCTGCCGGTTTCAATGTCGTCCTGGCCGAACAGATCGCCGCGCCCAAGCGACTGCATTCTACCCAGCAATTGCGCACCGCCAACTTCATGCTCCAGTCTGCCGACCCCAGCGGCATCAACGCCGCCGGGCCGGGCAGTAACTACGGGCAAGCCGTCGTCTACCGCATGGCGGGGACAATTCTAGAGCGCGCCTGGCGCGACACTAGGAACCCCAAGTATCGAGAGGCCCTGGAAGAGAAGGCCGAAAAACTTCTCGCACTCAAGGCCAAATACAACGACGACTACGGCAATCGTGTCGAGTTCTTCCGGAAGATCTTCCCCATGGCTGGCCACAAGCTGGAGCCGCGCATTCTCGATCAACTCCACGCCGACGAGCTCAGCCTACGCAAAGCCCAGCGCGCCGACGGTTGTTGGGGTTTCGATGAGCGTGGGGATTGCGACGCCGCGCCCACCGCTCTCGCCCTCACCGCCTTCGCCGCCCTCGGCATCGACGATCGCGACACCGCAGTCAAGCGCGGCGTCGATTGGCTGCTCAAAAATCAGGACCCCTATGGCCGCTGGAACAAAGCCGCACTTACCGGCTTTGTAACTACCGCCTATGTGGAACACGCCCTTTCCCGTCTGTATCCGATGACCCCCGTCGCCATCGACCGCAAAACACTCTCCCCGCGCGCGGGCGAAAGTCTCCTCGATACAATCGCGCGATTTCGTGCCCTCGCCCAATTGGGCCTGAACCCCGACGACCGTCAGTACCTCGACCTCGTTCTGCCCGGTGCCAAACACCCCATCGCCGCCGTCCGTTACTACGCGCAAATCGCCCTCGGCGCTCTGCATGACGACCGCGGCATCGCCGCGCAACTAGCTGGTGCCGGCGACCTGTCCAAGCCCGTGCGCGAAGCCGCCCGCTGGGGCCTGCGCCAATCCCTCCTCGATGACAAAGGTTGGGACACGCTCTTTGCCGCCTCCCTCGCATCTGACGATCTCACCCGCGAAACCATCGCCGGCGCCCTGGTCATGCGTGCCGACGCCGTCATGAGCCGCTCCAGCGTGGGCTTCGATCGATTGACGCGCAATCTCGCCCGCATGATGAACGACGACCCAGCCCCCGCCGTTCGCGCTTGGTCCACTCGCGCCGCCTGGAATTGGTGGATCTACAATCCCCCCGTCCGCAAGGCCGTCAACGCCGCCGTCATGCGCGCACTTGAGCGCGACGAACCCAGCGTGCTGGCCGAAAACGCCATGCGCTTCCAAATCGAGGCGCTCTTCATCGCCAACGGTCAACGCGCCAACCCCAGTAAAGAACATCAATATCCGGAGCTATCGCAACTATTTGACTCGCTCTCCAAGCGCCTCGATCAAAGGGTGCCGGAGATACTCATCGACCGTCTAACCGCCATCGCCGCGACTTACTACAACCAGGCCGGTGGTGACGGTGGCCCCGGCCAAATGGGTTATGTTACAGAAAACGCCGCACCAATGATGGGCAAAGCCGTGCTTGCCTTCTGGGAGCGAAGTGAAGTTTCCAATGACCCCATCCGTCTCAAGATGTCCATCGAAGCGGCCGCGAACATCATCTACGACCCACTCCAAAAGAAGCTGCTCACCTACGCCTCTGCGGGCCCTGAACATCTGCGCACGCTTGCTTCCACCTCCATCGCAGACCCTCGTCTGATCACCCTCCCGGCCAGCCAGGAATTCATGGAGCCTTTGATGGAACAGTTCCGTCGAGGCGCGGGCGAACAAGAGCGCCGCTCAGAACTTGTCTCTCCATTGGTAAATCTTTTCCGCCGCGCCCGTTGGAACATGCCCAAGTCGGACGAGCAACAGAGTATCTTCTACAAGTTACTCATTCCCACCTGGACTCCCGACCGCGGCAAGGTCGAAGAGAACACCCGGCAGCTCGCCCAGATGGACAAAGAGCCAACCGATTGGTATGTCTCGCAGCAAATCGGCGGCGTCCTTCATAACAATCCCGACCTTCAAACCCCAATGTTACTCAGCCTCTTCCCCAAGACCATTGCCACCCCAATGGAAGAGCGGCTCTGGGTGCAGTCCGTCAAGTGGATGCTGCGCTTCGGCCAAGAAGTGCCCGAGGTTGGCGTAGCCGCTCAACCGCCAGGTGAATTTGCTGCCGTACGCGATCGAGCCGTGGATCTCTATCTCAAGGCCCTTGAGACCAAGGTCGATAGTCGCATCCGCCGCGCCGCGATGGATCTCGCCGCCGACCCAATTCTGCGCAAAAACCCCCGCATCCAGGCGGCGCTGCTAAAAACCTCGCCGCAATACTTTGAGAAAGAGCCTGCCGAGATCGCCCAGATGAATGCCTCCTGGCGCAAGAACTGGGAATACTTTCGCGATTGGGTTGCTCCCGAGCTCACCAAGCCAAATCGTGAAGATCAGCAATCCTGCCTCGGCTGCCACGGAGTCCCCGGCCGAGTTCCGTCGATGGAACTCGCGCCCAACGACGACCTCGGCTACATCAAAATGACCGGCCTCGTTCATACCTACAAGACCTTGCTTGAACGGGTGAACGAAAGCTCCGTCGAGCAGTCCAAACTGCTGCGCAAGCCCCTCAATGTGCAGAGTGGCAAAGAGGATGGCCACCAGGGCGGCCGCCGCTTCAACCCCAACGATCAAGGCTATAAAATCATCGAACAATGGGTGCGCGATTCCGCGCGCCTCAAGAGCCAAAAGCTTTCAGCAGGCAACTAGCACGGCGCTACACTGGTACTATGCGTTCTGCCGTTTTGTTATTGGCTGTAGCTCTTGCGCTACCGGCCCAGCGCCCCTTTAGCGGTGCTCCTGAGACGAAGCAAGCTCTCGACAAACTCACTGTCCTGGGCAGTGCGATGATGATTGCGGCCCATCCCGACGACGAAAACACCGGCGTCATCGCTTACCTTGCTCGCGGCAAAAAAGTGCGCACCGCATACTTGGCCCTCAATCGCGGCGAGGGTGGCCAGAATCTGATCGGTTCCGAGCAGGGCGTCGAGATCGGTCTCATCCGCACGCAGGAGCTCCTCGCCGCCCGCCGCATCGACGGCGGCGAACAGTTCTTCACCCGCGCCATCGACTTCGGCTTTTCCAAAACAGCCAAAGAGACAATGGACCTCTGGGGCAGGGAAAAGGTTCTCGGCGACGTAGTCTGGGCCATCCGCAAGTTCCGCCCCGACGTCATCATCCGCCGCTTCTCAGGCACTCCCTCCGACGGCCACGGCCACCATCAAACTTCCGCTCTTTTGGCCGATGAAGCCTTCACCGCCGCCGCCGATCCCAAGCGTTTCCCCGAGCAACTGAACTTCGTTCAAGTCTGGCAGGCCAAGCGCCTCGTCTGGAACGCCTTCGGCCCTGGCGGCCCTCCAGAGCCCGCCTCCGCCGCCAAGGTCGCCCGCATCCCGATGGACACCGGCGAGTTCGATCCCTATCTCGGCTACAGTTACGGCGAGGTCGCCGGCTGGAGCCGCAGTCAGCATCGCAGCCAGGCTATGGGTTCGCCAGAGCGCAAAGGCGCGCAACCGAATTTCTTCACCAGCATCAAGGGCGATCCGGCCGCCAATGACCTCTTCGAAGGCGTCGATCTCACCTGGAATCGCGTCCCCGGCGGCGCGCTCATCGGCGACCTCCTCGCCAAGGCAGCCAAAGATTTCGATGGCTCAAAGCCCACCGCCATCTTGCCCCACTTGCTCGAAGCCCGGCGTCTTCTCGCCTCCAAAACCGACCACTACAGCACCCTCAAGCGCCGTGACCTAGACGAAGCAATCGCGCTCGTCGCTGGTCTCTGGGTTGAGTTCCAGGCCGACAAGTATCTTGCCGTCCAAGGTTCCATCGCCAAGCTCAAGCTCGTCGCCATCCAGCGCAACGGTGAAGACCTCAGCCTCCAGAGCGCCTCTTTCACCGGTGCCAAGGGTGTCGCCCCCATCACCACCGCCACTAAGCTTGTCAGGAACAACGTGGCGACCATCCCCTTTGATTGGACCGTTGCCGCCGATGCCGCCCTGACGCAGCCTTACTTCCTTGTTGAGCCCCGCAGCGAATCATTGTTCACCGTCAATGACCCCGCGCTCCTCGGCTTGCCCCAAGGTCCCGCCCCCGTCGTTGCCAACCTCAAGTTCACTGTCAACGGTACGGATATCGAACTAGTGCGCGGTGTGACTCACCGTTATGTCGATCGCAGCACGGGCGAACTCACCCGACCCGTCACCATTGTGCCCCCCGTTTCAGTGCGTGTCTCAGAGGCGGCTTTGATGTTCCCTGTCGCCGAAGCCCGCAAAGTGGAGATCGTCCTCAAGGCCAATCAGCCGAACTCCAAAGGCAGCCTCCGCCTCAACATCCCAGCCGGTTGGAAGACCGATCCCGCTTCGCTCGATTTCAACATTGCCGCCGCCGACGAAGAAAAGACGCTCAGCTTCATCGTCACCCCGCCCGCCAAAGAAGCCAGCGGCACCTTGAGCGCCATCGCTACCGTCAACGGTCGCGAGATCACCCAGGGCACTCGCGTCATTCAGTATCCGCACATCCCCCCGCAAACCCTCGCCCCGCCCGCCACCGCCAAGCTCGTGCGCTTCGACGCCAAGATCCTGTCTAAGCGCGTCGGCTACATTATGGGTGCCGGCGACGAAGTTCCCGACGCGTTGCGCCAGATGGGCTGCGACGTAATCATGCTCACCGACATGGACCTCACTACCGGTAGCCTTTCGCAGTACGATGCCATCGTCACCGGCGTCCGCGCCTTCAACACCCGCCCCGATCTGCGCGCCAACGCCCAGCGTCTCTTCGACGAATACGTTGCCAAGGGCGGCACGCTGATCGTCCAATACAACGTTCTCGAAGGCGGCTTCATGGGCGGAGACCCAACCCTCCTCAGTAAGGTCGGCCCCTACCCCATCACCACTTCGCGCGACCGCGTCACAGACGAGTTTGCCCCCATCCTCTTCCCCAAAGAAGACCATCGCCTGTTGCAGTACCCCAATCGCATCAGCGCCAAAGATTTCGAAGGCTGGGTCCAGGAACGCGGCCTCTACTTCGCCAGCAAGTGGGACGACCACTATCAACCCTTGTTCTCCACCCAAGACCCCGGTGAGAAGCCCATGCTCGGCGGCACGCTCGTCACCAAGTACGGCAAGGGCAACTACATCTTCTCGCCTTACGCCTGGTTCCGCCAGCTTCCCGCCGGCGTACCCGGCGCGTACCGCATCTTCGCCAACTTCTTGAGCGCGGGTAAAAACTAATGCTGCCTCCCGAGTCCGAAGCCGCCCCGTTCTTCGGTAGTTGGACGCGTATCTATTCAGCCGTTCTCGTCTATCTGATCGTGATAATTGCGGCCTTGGCCGCCTTCACCGCATCCTTCCGTTTATGAGACTCCTCGACTGGGCGGTGCTCGCGGCCACCATCGGCTTCATTGTGGTCTACGGTCTCTGGAAGAGCCGCAAGACTTCAACGGTCAGCGGCTATCTTCTCGCCGACCGCTCCTTGCCCTGGTACGCCGTCGCCCTGTCGATTATGGCCACCCAAGCCAGCGCTATCACTTTCATCTCCACTACCGGCCAAGCCTATGCCGACGGCATGCGCTTCATCCAGTTCTACTTCGGCCTGCCGCTGGCGATGATCCTGGTCAGTAAGTTCTTTGTGCCGCGCTTCCGCAACGCCAACGTCTATACCGCTTACGAGTATCTCGAGAAACGCTTCGATCCTAAAACCCGCGCCCTCGTCAGCCTCATCTTCCTCATTCAGCGCGGCCTGGCCTGCGGCATGGTGCTCTACGCCCCGGCTGTTGTTCTCACCGTGATCCTGGGTTGGCCCGATCAATTGACGACGGGCATCATGGGCTTCGTCGTCATCCTTTATACCGTCTTCGGCGGCATCCGAGCCGTCACCTGGACAGACTTCCAACAGATGATCATCATGATCGTCGGCCTCTTTGTCGCCATCTTCACCGCCGTCCACCTCTTGCCCGATGGCATCGGCTTCGGCGACGCGCTCACCCTCGCCGGTGCCGCCGGCAAGTTGAACGCGGTCACTACCAACTTCGATTGGCATGATCGCTATAACCTCTTCAGCGGAGTCATTGGCGGCATGTTTCTCGCCTTGGCCTACTTCGGTTGCGATCAAAGTCAGGTACAGCGCTACCTCACCGCTAAAGACGTCCAACAAAGCCGCGTTAGCCTTCTGTTCAACGCAGTCGCCAAGATCCCGATGCAGTTCTTCATCCTGCTTACCGGGGCAATGGTCTTCGTTTTCTACATCTTCACGCCCCCGCCGGTGACCTTCCACGCCGGCAACTTCAAGAACCTCGCCGGGACCGCCATCGAACGCCAACACGAGGCCGCCGTCGCCGAGCGTCAAACCGCCGCGCGCGAACTCCTGGCCCACCGCGATGCCGCGCACCAAGCCCAGTTTCAAGCCGCCCAGCAGAAGATGGACGCCATTCACAAAACGGCAACCGCCGGCTTCAACGACACCAACTTCGTCTTCCTTACCTTTGTTACCCAACACCTGCCGGCTGGCTTCGTTGGCCTCGTCATTGCCGTGATCTTCGGTGCCGCCATGTCGGTCAGCTCCGGCGAAATCAACTCACTCGCTACCGTTACGATGATCGATTTCTACAAGCGCTTCGTAAGCAAGGGATCCAGTGACTTCCACTACCTATGGTTCTCCCGCGGCGCAACCGTCTTTTGGGGCATCTACGCCATTATCAGCGCCCAACTGGCGCGCGGCTTGGGCAGCTTGGTGGAAGCGGTCAATCTTTTGGGCAGCCTCTTTTATGGCGGACTGCTTGGCGTCTTCCTGCTCGCCTTCTGCTTCCCTCGCGTCGGTGGTACCGCCGCCTTTTTTGGCGTCCTCGCCGGGGAGGCCGCCATTTTCTACACTCACTCCACCGGCAAGGTCGGCTTCCTCTGGTACAACGTCATCGGCTGCGCTGTCGTGGTGGCCGTGGGCTTGATCCTTAGTATCTTCGCCCCACCTGCATCGCGCTCACTTCCACTCGCGACCGACGCCCCTCAACAACCACAATCCCCGACTCTGTAACGCTGTAATTCTTGCGGTCGGCCTCAAGATCGTACCCGATCCTCGCCCCGTCCGGCACGCGCACATTCTTGTCGAGAATCGCTCGCTTGATCTTCGCTCCCCGGCCGATCTCACAGTTGTCAAAGATGACCGAATCGTCGATCTCCGCGCCGCCGTACACCTTCACTCCGCGTCCGATCACGCAGTTACGAATTGCGCCGCCCGAGATGATCGATCCGCCTGACACGATCGAATCCACCGCCGACCCGCGCACCTGATGCTCGTCGTAAGTAAACTTCGCCGGCGGGTCTTCGTAACCCGCAGTCCGCAACGGCCAGTTGCGATTGTATAAGTTCAATTTCGGATGCACGCTGCGCAAGTCCATTGACGCTTCGTAGTAAGAGTCGATCGTCCCGACATCACGCCAGTAGGGCTCCTGCTCCATCGGGTCGCCCTCGATGTGATTCTTCTGGAAATCGTAGGCGTACATCGGCACCCGTCCCACCAGCTTCGGCAGGATGTCGCGCCCAAAATCGTGTGTCGACTCCTCATCGGCCGCGTCGTCATAAAGCGCCTGCAACAACAGCTTCGTACTGAAGATGTAGTTGCCCATCGACGCGTATATGCGCTCCGGGTCCCCGGGGATGGTCGGCGCATCCGGGTTTTTCTCGTGAAAGCCAATAATCGATCCACCGGGTGCGGCCTCAATCACGCCAAACTCGCTGGCGAATTTCTTCTCCACCGGAATCGCCGCAATCGTCGCCTCAGACCCCTTGTCGATATGGAATTCGATCATGTCGCGAATGTTCATGCGGTAGATGTGATCGGCGCCAAAGATCGCGATCACGTCCGGCTCGGCCTGTTCGATCAAATTGACGTTCTGATAGATCGCGTCCGCCGTGCCCCGATACCAGCTTTCGCCCGGCGAGCGCATCTGCGCCGGCACCGGGATGCAGAAATTGTTCTTCAGCAAGCCCGAGAACTCCCAGCCGTCGCGCAAATGCTGCAACAAGGACTGGCTCTTGAACTGGATCAATACATAAATTGAATAGACGCCAGAATTGACGAAGTTCGATAAAACAAAGTCACAAATCCGGTATCGTCCGCCAAATGGAACAGCCGGTTTGGCCCGTTCTTTGGTCAAAGGGTAAAGACGGGTGCCCTTGCCCCCCGCTAGTACAAATGCTAAAACTCGACGCTGCATCCCATAGCTCCATTGCAATCGCGTGTCAGTCTGGAAACCATCCGCGTCGCTATTGTTTCACAGTTTTGTTGATCTGCAATATCAATCAAAAATAGAGCTTCAATGCCATCTGCATTTGCCGCTGCGTGTTCGTCTGGTCAACCACCACGCCAAAGCTCGTTGAGTCCAAACTCGTGCTCCCGTTGCCAAATCGCACGCGGTTAAATATGTTAAACGCTTCGGCCCTGAAGTCCAGGCGCAACTTCTCGCGGATCGAAAAGCTCTTGCCCAAGCTGATGTTCTCGTTGAGGGAAGGGAACTCGCGCAGCTTCGGGTTGTATCGCGTCGAGTTTCCAAAGTCCGTAGGCTGCGTCGGAAACACGCTCCTGTCCAGCCGCCGGTCCACCGCCGGATCAAAGTCGCCGTTCTTCCACTGCGGCTGCCAGTTGTCGTAGCTCGTAATCGTCGGTCGCGTCGTTCCATTGAAATTGGCCAGCGGATTGTTCCGGCCCAACGCGATCGGCAGCCCGCGTTGATAGCTCTGGATCAATCCCATCCGCCATCCGCCCAGCACCGCATTCGAAATCCCGCCCCCGGCCATCCAACGCTTACCCTTGCCAAAGGGCAGCTCATAAAGCGTATTCAGCTTCAAGATGTGCGTCTGATCGTCGCGCCCGATCGATTTCTCCAGGCCGCGATTGAACTGATCCTGCGATCCAGACCCGTCCACTCCATAGCTGTCCGCGTCGGTCAGGATTTTCGAGAACACATAGCTCCATTGAAACGTCATGCCGTTCGAAAAGCGCCGGTCCGCCTTCACCACCATCGCGTGATACGTGGAGTGGCCGCTCTTGTCGCCCTCGCGCGCCCCTGCCTGAATGCTCAGATATTGCGGAAACGGCCGCAGCGCCTGGCCCGCCGTCCGGTTCAACTGCACTGCGGGGTCGTTGAAGTTCGCGTAGGGTGCCTTAATACCCGCGTCAACCGCCAAACTGGATGTCACCGCCGCCCGCAAAATCGTATTCGCCTGCACCGCCCCATAACGGCTCACAAGGCTGTCGTAAGTTGCCTTCGGGATCTGATTGAAATTCAATAACTGCGTGGGAAGATGCGTCCCGACGCTGGCGTTGTAACTAATTTCCAGCACGGTGTTCTGAGTAAGTTGCCGCTGTACGCTCATCGTCCAGGTAACGTTTTCCGGCGCACGCACGGCGTCGCGGCCGTTCCAATAATCGACGGTCTGATTGTTCTGGAAAGCTGGGTTGATCTGCGGAGGCAACTGATAGGCTGGCAGACCCTCGTCAACACGGAAGGCCGGCGTCACGCCACTATTCGGCGAGCTAAACGAATACTGCCCGATGAATCCCGCAAAGTGTCCGCTCGATCCAACCACCGCCACGCGGGAGAAACTCCGCCCCGCTCCGGCGCGAATCGTTGTCTTGTCATTGATCGAGTAAGCCATGCTCAGCCGCGGCCCCCAGCCTGCGTTCCAGCTCGGCACCAGCGACCTCACACCCTCGCGCCCCGTGCCGTCTCCCGCAAATCGCAGCGCCCCCGGGAACCCGTTCACCGCCGGGTTCGGCTTGTCCGGCGTAAAGTCCGAATACGAATCCGACGCTGAAATCGGCGGCCGCGTGTTGTCGTACCGCAATCCGATATTGACGATCAGCTTGCGCGTTAGCCGCCAGTCGTCCTGAAAGTAAATGCCGTGATACCGATAAAACTGCGTCACCTTCCGAATCGTCTCGGTATTGCCGCCGTTGGCCTCCCCCAGCAGAAAGCTCGCGAAAGAACTCCCCGAGTTGTAAGTCGTCACCCCGGGCACGCCTGTCCCAAGAAAGCTGAAGCTCGCCGCGCCCATAATGTCCTGCTGCCCGAATCCGTTCGCCCGCTGGTCGTCGTAAGCGTAGCCCGCCTTCAGCGTATGCTTGCCCTTGATCCAGGTCGTGTCGTTCTTGATCGAATACATTGGCTGCTCGGTGCCGTTGTAACTCGTCGCGCCCCAACCCGAAAACTCCGAGAACGTCAACCGCGGAAAATTGTCGTTGCAATCCACCGCGTTCTTCAAGCAGATCTTGCTTTTCCAGTCTAGACCCGAGCTCGGCGAGTAACTATTCTTGTAGAAGTTATTCTTGCCGAACGCAAAATGGTTGATCAGATTCGAACTAATCGTGTAATCGTGCGTCACCCGGTAGCTCGATGTCTTGAATTGCGACACCTGCCCCGAATAGAGCGGCTGCGGCAACCCCGGCGTCCCATTCGACAGCGCGGTCTCGTTGTCCGTCCGGTTCATGAAGAACCCAACCCGCTGCTTGGACCCAATGTTCTGATCCAGCTTGATGCTCGCCTTGTTTGTCGGGTTCGTGACACTTCCGCCCTGCGAGATGTAGTTGTTCCGGATGTAGCCGATCGTTCCCGGCACCAATCCTGGCACGGTCGGCTTCACCGCCTGCCCATAAGGCAGCACCTGTTTGGCAAAGGTACTGAACCGGCTCACCGGAATCTGATTATTCGCAAACGCGTCGCGCACAAACCCGCTACCCGATTGGCGCGTCGTCGCCGGATCGTAAACCACCAGCTTCTTGTTCGTTTGATCGACAAGATTCGACAGATCCCCGTTATACATCTCCGGCGTCGGCACAGAGAAGAACGCATCCGTCGATCCAACGCGATTGCGGAACCCTTCATAGCTGGCAAAGAAGAACGTCTTGTTCCGGCCATCGTATACCTTCGGGATCCTCACCGGCCCGCCCAAAGTCGCCCCAAAATCATGCTGCTTATACACGGCCCGCGTCGGCGCAAAGAAGCCGCGCGCATCCATCGCGTTGTTGCGCAAAAATTCAAAACCATTACCGTGATACTGATTCGTCCCGCTCTTGGAGACAAAGGTCATCACCCCGCCGCCGGCCTGCCCATACTCGGCCTTAAAGCCGTTCGTGTCGACGCTAAATTCGGTAATCGCCTCCAGCGACGGAGCCGTATACGCAATCTCGGTCGCATCCGCCGCCCGGTTCGTCGCAATCGACAGTCCGTCCATCGTCGCGTTCCACGCCCGCGCCTGCCCGCCCCCCAAGCTCAAGCGCGACCCCGACCCCTTCGCCTCCGGTGCAATCGCCACCAATCCAAACGGATTCCGCATCTCTCCGCCCACCACCAGCGGCAACTCGTCCACCATCTTGTTCGACACCGACGTCGCCACCCGCGCGTTCTCCGTCTGCACCTGCGCCACCGCCGTCGTCACCTCGATGCTCTCCGATACCGCGCCCAATTGCAGCTTCGCGTCCACACGCACACTCGCCGACGCGTTGATCGTCACGTTGTCCTGGATGTATTTCTTGAAACCCGACGCGGTCACTTCAATCCGGTAAATGCCGGGTGCCAGGTTCGGCGCTGTGTAGTCTCCGCCGCTCCCCGTCGTCACACTCAACGGCGTGTTCGTGCCCTTGTTCGTCGCTACGATCTGCGCCCCGGCTACTGCTGCGCCGGTCGCGTCCGTGATCACCCCCGCTATCTGTCCACGCTCAGTCTGGGCGACAGCTAGCCCGGCGAGCAAAAGCAATGATGCAAATAACCTCATAGTGCGACGATTCCATCACTAAACTTAAGGTTCGTCAAGTAGTATGATCACGCCCATCCTAATCCTCAACGCGCTCCTCTCGCTCGACACCGCCGCAATCCAGGCCGGCATCGATCGCAGCGCCCTCGACAAACGCCCCTTCGTCCTCCCTGCCGGCGTCCACACCACCGGCACCCTGCGCCTCCCCACCAACGCCCACCTCCGTTTCGCCCCCGGTGCCATTCTCCGCATGACCGGCTCCGATGCCGACTACGCCCCGCCAGAGCGCCTCGCCTTCGAACCCTACGCCGACCGCGAAACCGCCATCTTCGAGCACGCCCTCCTCTTCTCCACCGACACCGACAACATCACCATCGACGGTCCCGGCCGTATCGAGTGCGATCGCGCCCAGCGCGGCGGCCCCAAGCCCATCGCTCTCCGCCGCGTCCGCAACATCCATCTCAACGGCTTCACCATCGACCAGGCCCCCAACTACGCCGTCAGCCTCATCGATTGCCTCAAAGTAGACATCGGCGGCCTCAACATCACCCGCGCCTTCGCCGACGGCATCGATCTCGACGGTACCCGCGACGCCCGCATCCACGATTGCGATATCGATTCCTACGACGATGCCATCGCCCTCAAAGCCAGCGCCTCGCTCAACCGCCGCCTCCTCACCTCCAACATCCTCATTGAGAATTGCCGCCTCAAGTCCGCCAGCGTCTTCTTCAAAATCGGTACCGAAACCTACGGCGACTTCCGCAACATCCGTGTCCGCAAAATCACCATGACCGGCGGCACCGGCAATCGCCACGGCAACCCCGGCATCGCCATCGAGACCGTCGACGGCGGCACCATCCGCGGCGTCACCGTCGAAGACATCGCCATGAACCAAGTCGGCACGCCCATCTTCCTCCGCATCGGAGACCGCAAGCGCGCCCCCGGCCTCCCCTCCGCTGGCGACATCGACGGCATCCACCTGCGCAATATCAGCGCCCGCGCCACCCGCCACCCCAGTGTCATCGCCGGCCTCGAGGACGCCCCCATCCGCGGCCTCACTCTCGACCTCATCGATCTCGAACCCGCCCCCACCGCCTTCCCCCACGACCCCAATCA
>JANXUM010000592.1 GCA_025356215.1 Bryobacter sp.
GGCCGCCGAGCGAGGCGATCACCATCCACATCGCCACCTCAGGCGCTGTGTTTAACGCCCCCACCAGCCCGACCGCCGCCGTCAAAAAGCCAGCCACCGTAAAACTGCGCCGCACAAACACGGCGTCGTTCCCGCGTGCAATCAAGGCGTCTGCTGCAAAGCCCGCCAGCGTCGCCACCACCGCCATGCATAAGAAACTGGCGCCGGTAAACACGCTGCTGTCGTTCAAGGACATCTTGAAACTCTCTTTGAAGTAAGCGGGCATCCAAGTCAGCGCGAAGTAAACAAAATACTGATAGCAGAAGGTGCCGACGATCGTCCCCCAAATCACCGGGCTCTTCATGACGGTCGCAAAATCGATGCCCTTGCCCCCGTCGTCTTTCTTAGCCTGCGCCTCGCGCGCCAGGTCGTCGTTCTTCATCACAAACACCCATGGCAGCAGCCACATCATACTGCCCAATCCGATCGTCAGGAACATCATCTTCCACCCCACCGCCCCCAACAGGCTCCCGGCCAGCACCGCGCCCAAGGCTGGCCCCACCTTGGCCGCCGCCATCAGAATCCCCACCGCCGTCCCGCGGCGGCTCTCTTCAAAGTTGAAGCGAATCCAGCGCATCGCCGCCGGCGTCACGACGCTCTCGCCCACACCCAGCAAAATCCGCAATAGAAACAACGTCTGGAAAGTCCCCACCAGCGCAGTCGCCGCGCTGGTCGCGCTCCACAGCAGGAATCCCGCCGCGTAGGTCCACTTCACGCCGTAGCGGTCCACAAGCCATCCGGCGGGAATCTGCAGCAGCGCATAGCTCCAAAAGAACGCGCTGTTCAGCAGGCCCCGGTCTGCGTTGCTCAGCTTGAAAAAGCTGAGAAAGCCTTCTTTGTCGGCCAGCGCCACAGACAGGTTCACCCGGTCGAAATAGGCGACCATAAACCCCACGCAAAGCAAACCTAGAATTGCCCACCGTTTCTGGTCGCTCATCGACGAAGGAAGGGTGCTGAAGGGAGAAAGAGAAGTTGTTGCCACGACCTTAAAACATTATCAAACCCCGTTTTGCGGTCGAAAAGGATCAAAGGGTAATTGCTTCCATTGATCTCGTTATTCCAATCTTCCAAATCAAGCTCGGCTAGCGGTGAGCTTCCCGTTCGCGCCCTCACGCTTCTGGTTGAGTCAATCAAACAGCACGCCATCCGCGCTAAAAGCCTCAACCATGCCGCGCTTTTCGCCGCCGTTGACGGGTTGCTCGCCGTCTTCTCGGCTCAGGCCACAGAGCCGCAAATGCTCGAAGCAGTCACCAAATCCTCCTCATCCATCGAGCAATATTTCCGTGGCCTGGCCAAGTGCATCGATTCTGTCGGCCTCGATCTTGCCACCAGCATTCGCGCGCTGGCGGCCTTGCTGCACAAGAATGTGGGCTCCCAGGGCGACTTCCTCGACAAGATGGAGCACATTCGCGACCAGTTCCAAGCTGGCCACACTCTCGACGATCTTGCCGCCCTGCGTAGTCATCTCGATGCCTGCTTGGTCGGCCTGCGCACTGAAATCTCCGGAGCCCGCCTTGCGCAAAAAGAAAATCAGAACGACCTGATGCAGCACCTCTCCCAACTCTCCCGCAGCGTTTCTACTCTCCGTGCGACGGTGCCCCAGGTCTTCGCCACCGGCCCCGCCGTCTCGATTTTGCGTGTCCGGCGCGTCCAAGCCATAAGAGACCGCTACGGCGACCGCATCGCCCAACGCCTGGTCGATCATGTCATCCAGATCCTCTTGGTGCGTTGGCCCGCCGCCCACGACATCACTCCGTTCACAGAGGAGTGCCTCGTAGTCGTCGATAGCCAAAATCTCGATCTCGACTTTCATCGCAACATCCTGCGCCGTCTCTCCGGCGAGCGCATCACCTTCAATGTCCATCACGAGGGCAGGGAACTCAGCCTTCCCGTCGCCATCGACTGGACGGTAATCCGTGGCCCCGCCGACGGCGACATTCGCGATTTCATCTCCAACTTCCTTGACGGCATGATCAAGAAAGACGCACAGGCCGCCTCACTCGATCAAGTCCTGGCGTCCTAAGCGAATTTAACTTCTCCTTGAAACAGGTCAGGCGATTGAGCTTCTTAGATTCAGAATGCTCCGTCCATCGGTTTCCCACTTACCCCGTCGCGCCGCGACTTATGCCTTATTGCTGAGCGGCTGCTTAGCCGCATTCACTGCCATCGCGGCCGGCGCGGTTGCTCCCGCCGGCCCTCAGCCTCCCGATGGATCCTTGGCGCAGCCGTACTCTTTTACGCTCGCCGCCAGCGGCGGAGCCTCTCCCTACACCTTTCTCGTCGTTTCCGGCAACTTACCCCTCGGCTTGGCCCTTTCCCCGGCCGGCGTTCTCGCTGGCACGCCCACTCAATCCGGCCTTTACCGTTTCACGATCCGTGCCGTCGATAGCGCCGCCGCCAGCGGCACATCTGATTTTGCCCTCCGCATCGGCAATAGCGCCGGTCTGCAAATCTCCACAGGCGATCTCCCGCCAGCCCAGCGCGGCATCGCTTACTCGTCTCAGCTAAGCGCGCAGGGTGGAAGCGCGCCCTACTTTTTCGACCTTTTACCCGGCTCCGGCGCTCTGCCCCTGGGGTTGACTCTCGATGTCACCGGCAAGATCCAAGGCAATGCCCTCGTGGCTGGCGTATTCCCTCTCGTCTGGCGAGTCACTGACCGCAACGGTGTCAGCTCTGTAACTGCCTCTGCCCTGGTAGTAACTGCCAACACACTCGTCATCAACAACACTTCCATCGCCGCCGCCACGCTCGGTAGTTCTTACACGCAGACACTAACCGCCGCTGGCGGCACCGCCCCTTATCAATTCGCCATCAGCTCCGGCGCGCTCCCCGTTGGCCTGATTCTCTCATCCAGCGGCGTCTTGTCGGGAACTCCGTCCGTCGCCGGATCCTTCCCCTTCTTCGTTCGCGTCACCGACGCGGCGGCGCAAACCGCGCAAGCCTCGTTTAGCTTGACCGTAAGTTCAGGCCAATTCAGAATCAACGAGTCATTCCTCCCCTCCGCCCAGATCGGCGTTGCTTATACGCAGCAGTTCAGCTCGCAAGGCGGTGTAGCACCTGTGAGCTATGTCGTTTCCTCGGGTGCGCTCCCCGCCGGAATCAACATCTCCAGCTCCGGCATGTTAACCGGGTCTGCCATCACTGCGGGTTCCTATCCGGTCAGCATCCGGGCCGTGGACGCCAGCGGCCAAAGCACCTCCCAATCCATCACGCTCTACGTAAACGCGTCGGCGTTCACGATCTCAGGCGCTATAACCCCGCCGGCAATCGTCGGACAGCCTTACGCCTACGCCCCCGCAGTCAACGGCGGAAGCGCTCCCCTAACCATTTCGATCATTGGCGGCTCACTGCCGCCCGGGCTACAAATCTCCGCAGCCGGGGCGATCTCCGGCACCCCCACCGCGTCTGGCGCCTACGGCTTCGCGCTCCGGGCGCAAGACGCCGCTGGTCAAGTCGCGCAAACCTCGCTCTCGATTAACGTCTCCAGCAATGCCCTTTCCCTCAACGCCGTCGGTCTGCCGCTCGGCCAAGTCGGCACCGCCTACACCACCACCATCTCCGCAACAAACGGCGCCGGTCCCTTCGCCTACACCTTGGTTGGCGGCTCATTGCCCCCTGGCCTCACCCTCGCCACAAACGGCAACATCTCTGGCACTCCCACCGCTCCCGGCATCTACCAGATCACGCTCAAAGTGAGCGATGCCAACACCAACACCGCACAGCAGAGCCTGACGGTTTTCATCACGGCACCCGGCTTTGCGGTCACCACAAACGCGATACCCTCGGCCCAACTGAATCAGCCCTACACCGCGGTCCTCCTCGGCTTCGGCGGCACCGCTCCTTATAACTTCCAACTGACCAGCGGCTCACTGCCCCCCGGCATCGCCTTGTCTTCCGTCGGCGTTCTCAGCGGCACGCCCACTGCCGCTGGATCTTACCCGATTACGCTTCGCGCCGCCGACGCCGCCAATTCCGCCTTCGTCCTCAACTACAACCTGATTGTGAACGCCCCGGCCATCGCCCTGGCTCCGGCTTCCTTGCCTAGCGGGCAATCCAACGTCCCTTATTCTTTGAGCCTCGTTGCCTCCGGCGGCGTCGGCCCCTATCTCTTCACTGTCGCCAGCGGCGGCCTGCCTCCCGGCCTAACGCTTTCCTCCAACGGCCTGCTCAGCGGCTCGCCCACGATGGTTGGCCCCTTCGCCTTCAACATCCTCGTTACCGATTCCACCGGTGCCGCCTCGCTATTCACACTGGCTCAGTCGATCAGTTCCGGTAGCCTTGCTATCGTGTCGCAAGGGATTCCGTCCGGCATCCTCAACACAGATTACTTCGCTTCGTTGATTGCCGCCGGCGGATCCAGTCCCTACGCCTTTACGCTGGCCTCGGGCTCATTGCCTTCCGGCATCACCCTCTCCCCCGTCGGCACGCTCTCGGGAACCCCCGGTGCCATCGGAACTTACCCGTTGACCTTCACTGTCAAGGACTCCGCCGGCAATTCCACCAACGCCAATTTCACCCTGGTGATCTCCGCCCCCGGCAGCCTCGCCATCTCCACCGCCGCCCTCCCCACCGCGCGCACCAACCAAACCTATTCAACGGTGATCGCCGCCACCGGAGGCCGCGCCCCCTATAGCTTCACTCTCACCGGCGGTTCACTGCCCGCCGGGGTGCAGTTGAACGCCGACGGATCCTTGACCGGTAAGGTCTCCACCGACGGCATCTACACCTTTATCGTCCGGGTCACGGACGCTCTTGGGGCCACCGCCCAAGCCACTTTGAACCTAACGGCTACTTCTTCCAACCTCTCCATCGTCACGGTTTCCTTCGTAAACGGGCGTGTCGGCGAGGCCTTCCAACAAGGCGTTCAAGCCACTGGCGGCAACGCGCCCTACACCTTCTCGCTCAGGGCCGGAGTGCTGCCCCCAGGCCTCACTTTGTCCACCGACGGCATCATCGCAGGCACGCCCACCAGCGGCGGCGCTTTCCCAATCGTGATCCGTGTCACGGACGCCGCCGGTATCGCCTCGCAGTCAAGCTACAGCTTACTAATCGGCACAACCAATCTCGCCTTCACCAATACAACGCTCCCCACACCCTACATTGGCTCGCAATACTATGCCACGCTACAGGCCGCTGGCGGTGTTGCTCCCTACCAGTTCTCCATCCAGACCGGCGCGCTACCCAGCGGCCTTAGCTTGGCCCCTTCCGGCCAGATCACCGGCTCCGCTGCTGCCGCTTCGGCCTCCGTCGTCACCTTCCGTGTCGTCGACGCCTCTGGCGCAAGTGCTTCCACGACGATCGCTCTCACGCCTAGCCAATCCGTTCTCCAATTGGGCTTCACCGCGTTTCCCGCTGCGCGCGTCGGTCAGTTCTATGTATTCACTCCCACGGCTACCGGCGGATCTGGCACTTATGTCTTTTCCGTCGCCGCGCCCCTGCCGCGCGGCCTGTTCCTCACACCGGTCGGTAACATCGTAGGTACACCCAAAGTAGCCGGAACTTACACCGTCGTTGTCCGCGCTCAGGACAGCACCGGGGCACTAACTCAGAACAGCTTCCCGTTCACGGTGCTTGGCGACGGTTTCCAGATCATTCAGCCGCTCCTGCCGAACGCCCGGGTCAACCAGCCCTTCGTCTACAATTTCTCCACCTCTGGCACCAATGGCGACGTGAAGTATGACCTTGCCTCAGGCGCCTTGCCACCTGGCCTCACGCTTGCCACTTCCGGTATGCTCAGCGGCACCCCAACCGTCGCCGGTGCTTATCGCTTCGCCGTCCGCGCCACTGACTCGATCGGGGTAACAACACTCACGGAACTGACTCTCAACGTAGCCGCCTTCTAACGGCCCAAGGCTTCCACAATCAGCTTGGCCAGGTCCGCAATCATCAGTAATCCGGGGTTGTCTTCGCCATAGTCAACCCCGGGGATGTCTTCCACCGTAATGGCCAGCGCCACTGGCCCGCCCTTCGTATAAACAATCCCCACGTCACTGCGTAAGTGATCCAGCGAGCCTGTCTTATTGGCGACTGTCAGTCCGGGCAACTTCCGCCCCAGCCCATCGTTGTACTGCTGCCGCTTCAAGATCTCAATCATCTCCGCCGCCCCCGCCACCTTGCCCGCCTCAATCATCCCCAATAGCGCCACCATCTCTTGCGAGGTGGAACTCCCCAATCCATACTGCTTGTTACTCTCCATCAGGCCGGCCTTTGACCATCCCTGGGGCGCGCTCAGTTGATTCCCGTCGCCGCGCACCTTGCGCATCAGTCGCGTGGCCGTCAAACCCAACTTATCCATTCTCGCGTTTACGCTGTCGGCCCCAATCCGTCCGATGCAGATGTTGGTGGCGGTGTTGTCACTCACCACAATCATCAGGTTGGCCACATCCCGCAGCTTCAACTTTGTCCCCGCAGTCAATTCGCGCAACACTCCGCTGCCCGACACCATGTCCGCTTTCGCCATCGTCAACTCTTCGTCCAGACTAATTTTCTTCTCCGCCGCCAGCGCGTAGAGGTCCACCAAAACCGGTAGTTTGATGGTGCTGGCTGTGCGAACTTTCTCGCCTCCCCGAATCTCGGCCGCCTCACCGGTCTTTAGGTTTTTTGCCGCCAAAAACACCTTCCCGGGCCCAGCGGCAATCCGCTTCTCCAGCGCTGTCTCCAGGTCGGTCGCAAACAGGCGAAGTGCAAGTAAAGAAATGGTGAAACACATTTTCATAGGGGAACATCTCCTCTCTATAGGATGGACTATGCTTGTATTGCTGCGTCCATTTCTCTAAGGAAATTATGCCGTTCATTCGACTCCTCCTCCCCCTCCTCCTTCTCGCCGTCTCGGGCTTTGCCCAGATCTCGCTATCCTCTCAAGGCTTGCCTGCCGGTAATATCAACTCCGCGTACAGCTTTAAGCTCACCGCGACAGGCGGCAATGGCAACTACAGCTTTTCCTTTGTGGCCGGGCAATTGCCCAACGGCGTCAGTCTAGGCAATGGCGGGATCGTATCCGGTACCCCAACCGCCGCCGGCAATTTCAGTTTTACGGTAAGAGTCACCGACGGCTCCACGTCCGCTGACTTCGGGTTGGTATTGAACATAGCCAGTACCACCGGCGTACAAATTACAACCAGCTCTTTGCCCGACGGTCAGGTTGGCCAGTTTTACAACGCTTCGCTGTCCGCAGCCGGGGGTGGCGGCACTTACAGTTGGGAACTCGTTCCGGGTAGCGGTAACCTGCCCGGTCGCTTGACCTTCACCTCGGCTGGATCGATCCTTGGCGCGCCGTCCCAATCGGGCAACTTCAGTTTTGTCTTCCGCGTGAGCGATGGCGCGGGCGGTGTAGCCCAGGCCAATCTCACAATTCGCGTAAATTCCAACCAGCTCAATATCTCCACTTCAAGCCTGCCCAGCGGTAATGTCGGTGTCGCCTACAACCAAAATCTCGCAGCCAGCGGTGGTGTCCAGCCCTACTCGTTCGGCCTCG
>JANXUM010000597.1 GCA_025356215.1 Bryobacter sp.
CGGCGAGGAGGTCGGCGACCATATCGAGGGCGCCGGTGTGGTGTTGGATCATGCCGGTGAGGAAGAGATAGTCAAAGCGGGTGCCGGAGGATTTGGCCAAGACTTTCATCTGGTTGGGGGAGAGCATGCCGGGCATCACGGGGGTGTCGCCGGAGTTCATTTTCGACATGTCCATCCCTGGCATATGGTGGTGCATCATTTCTCCTGCGGGGGCGGCAATCGGCTGGTTACGGTCGCGGAGCCAAATCCTCATGCCTTCGATCTCATCCGATTGGGAGAGGCTGATGCGCTTGCCGAGCTTTTGGAGGGGCTTGGCGGCACCGCGCTTGAGGAGGAGGTCGACCATCTCGACCGCTTGCGAGTGGTGGACGATCATGGCTTGCATGAACTCGATGTCGGCCTTGGAGGGGGGGCGCAAGGGGCGGTTGGCTTCGGCCGAGGAGAGGATTTTGCTGGGCTGGCCGGGGGCACCAGGTTGGACGATGCGGGGGGCGGGGGGCTGTTGCGCCGCGAGGGCGACAGTGAGGCAAAGGAGAGCCGCGCCGCAAGACCGAAATTGAAACAACATGTCACACGATAGGCCGGAACGCGGGTGGATGTCAATTATGGCAGGACGCGCTCGCCGGTGAGCGTGGCCGCCAAGGGGCCGCTGATGAGCTTGCCAGCAGCGTCGTAGAAGTTCGCCGTGAGCGGGCCGCTGAGGTTGTTCCCTGCCAGGGTGAGGGTGAAGGATATCTCGCCCCGACTTACAAAGTTGCGGGTTGTGCGGTCGGCTGTGACTTCGACAAACTTGCCGCGGACTTTGCCGCCTTCCGCGACCCAGACGCCGAGGCCGTTGCTGTCGCTGGTTCGGGGGTCGCCCGCGTCGGGATTGGATTGCAGCATCGTGCCGTCGGCGTGGAAGGTGAACATGTGGAAAGGGAAGGGGGCTTCGGGGGTTTTAACGAACCAGGTTCCGACGATGGGGTGGAGTTGGTTGGGAGGAGATTGGCGGCAGGCGGGAGTGAACAGGCAGGCGGCGAGGAAGAACGAGGCGATCAGTGAGCGGCGCATTCAGCTTAGGATAGCCGGGCACGGGGCGACCTATCTGAGTCACCATTTAGCATCAACCGTTTGCCACTCGCGGCGCGGAATCAATTCCGCGCCGCGAGTGGCCGCCTTCAAAGAGCAAACTGGGTCTGCTCTTCGCTTTCCTTACTTCTTTTGTAGCTTCTGAGCGACCTTCTCCACTTCACCCCAAACGCGGAGAAGATTACCGCTCCACATCTTTTCGATCTGTTGCTCGGTGTAGCCGCGCTTGACCAGTTCGAGGGTGACGTTGAAGGCTTCAGCGGCGCTGTTCCAGCCATCGATGCCGCCGCCGCCGTCGAAGTCGGAGGAGATGCCGACGTGGTCGACGCCGATCAACTTGACCGCGTAATCAATGTGGTTGACCATATCCTGCACGTTGGCGCGGGGGGCGGGGGGGAACTGGGCGTCAATCTCAGCGGTGCGCTTCTGATACTCTGCACGGCGATCGGCGGGGAGCATTTCGAGAATGCGCATGCCCATGCGGGCGGCAGGGGCGGGGGCGGAGGCGTCTTCAATGGGGCAGGCGCGATTGGCGTTGCGCGCGGGGCCAAAGGCGGCACCTTCGCCGCGGCGGGCGGCACCGCCGCCACCACCGCCGAAGCCCATGTCGGCGCGGAGCTTGGCGAGAGCGGCTGTGCGCTCCTTCGATTCAACCTTGAGGTAGGAGGCGAAGCCGACGATCTGGATGACGCCGCCGGTTTTCTTGAGGGCCAGGAGCTGTTCATCGTCCATGTTGCGGCTGACGTCGGCGAGCGCGCGCACGGAGGAGTGAGAGGCGATGACAGGGGCCTTGGATAGGCGCATGGCTTCCATGTTGGCGCCCTTGGAGGGGTGCGAGAGATCGACCATCATGCCGAGGCGGTTCATCTCGGCGATGACTTCCCGGCCCAGCGGCGAGAGGCCGTTGTTGAAGCTGTAGCCTGAGGCTTCGCCGGTGTTGGAGTCGGCGAGTTGGCTATTGCCATTGTGGGCGAGCGACATGTAGCGACCGCCGCGATCGTAAAACTCTTTGACGCGCTTGATGTCGGTGCCGATGGCGTAGCCGTTCTCGACGCCGATGACGGTGATGCGGCGGCCTTGCTTGTATAGGCGTCGGACGTCGGCCGGGGTGAGAGCGAGGCCGATCGAGTCAGGAGCGATCTTCTCGGTGAAGCGGTGGACAGCATCGAACTTGGCGACAGCTTGTTTATAGGCGTCGTCGTAGGCGTCAGCTTCGAGCAGGCCTTGGCCGACGTAGACAATCATGAAGGTGACGTTCATGCCGCCTTCGACCATCTTGGGCAGATTGACCTGCGTGGTGAGGCGCTTGGTGTAGTTGCAATCGGCGGTGAAGTTGGAGGGCTCGATGTCGTTATGGGTGTCTAGCTTGAGGACGCGCTCGTGGATGCCTTTGGCTTTGGCGAGGAGTGCGGCGTCGGTCTGTTGGGCGGGGGTGATGCCAGCGGTGAACTGCAGGAGCAGCGCGGCGGTGGCGAGCTTTCGATCGATGAGTGTCATTGGAATTTCCTAAAGAAGTTTTGTTGGTTTAGATGCCGGCGTACCAGGAGTAGCCGGCTTCGGAAGCGCCAGAGCCGAGGCCTTTGCCGAAACCTTTGAGGCTGTCGGCGAGGGTGATGCGGGTGACGTACTTGAGGCTGACGTAGCCCAGTTGGCGGGGGACGCGGAGGCGCAGCGGGGCGCCATTGGCCGCAGGGATTTCGCCATCGTTCATGCCGTAGGCGATGAGAGTTTGTGGATGCAAAGCGTCGTTCATGTCGAGGCTGCCCCAGCGCCTGGGCTGGAGCGATGAGACGACGACGTACTTGGCTTGCGGAGCGGCACCTGCCAGCTTGAGGAAGTGAGAAAGCTGCACGCCCTTCCATTCCGATACGGAAGACCAGCCTTCCTCGCAGACGATCTGGGTGATCTGGCTGGTGGCGGGATAGCTCTTGATTTCGGCGATCGAGAGGGTGGTGGGGCGCTCCACCATGCCGTCGATTTCGAGCCGCCAGTCAGCAAAGCCCTGTGCCTGATGCCGCAGATAGGTTGGGTCTTTGATGGCCTTGCCGTTGGCGTGGGGCGGATTGGAGATTTGAGCGCGGGCGAACTCGCGGGCCGGGGCGGAGCCGACGAGCAGGCGCTGGGCGGCGTAATTGAGCGACTTTCCGGGGCCGTAGAGACCGCCGCCATCTGGCGGGAGAAGGCCGTTGCGATCGGCGAGCTTTGCGGCGAGGGAAAGGCCTGTCCCGACACCGGTGACGGTGAGTACGGTGTTGATCAAATCGCGACGAGTATTGTTGCTCATGATTGCTCCTCGATGGGGTCAGGGTTGCCGACGATCATCGCTCCCACTCGGCGCTTGAATCCAGAGAGAATCACCATCGCGACGTGCGTGATTACGAAGAGTACCAGGAAGAGGGTGACGAAGAAATGGATCGTGCGGGCGGATTGATGGCCACCGAAGATGTCAACGCTTAAGGGGAAGGCGGCGGTGAAGGTGGGGGACATGGCGAGGCCGGTCCAGATCATGAGTGGGAAGAGAATGAAGATTACGCCCGAGTAACTGAGGCGCTGAAGGAGGTTGTAGGAGCGCTCCTCGGATGGGGTCGGGCGTTGGAGGCGGAGGTGTTTATGGGTCTCTTCGACGAGGGCGCGCCAGGAGACGCCGACCGGGAGCAGATGCTTGCGGAAGTGTCCGTTGAGCAGGCTGGAGACGCCGTAGAGGAGGCCGGTCAAGACGAGGAGCCAGCCGGCCTGGAAGTGCAGCGCGCGGCTCCAGCCGTTTTGATCGGGGAGAACGTATTCGTAGCCGGTCTGGACCGAGCCTCTCGACGATGGGATCGGGATTTGGAAGAGGGCGGGGGATGCAGTGTTGCCGGTTTCGCCCCAGTAGAAGCGGGGGTGCGAGATGACGAGTTCGACGCCGGTGACGAGGAGGGCGAGGAAGCAGAGGGTATTGAGCCAGTGGGTGAGTCGGACGAGAAAGGCATGGCGAGGCGCGTCAGTTACGGCGGCTTGGGAGCCGAGCGCGGGGGACCAGACGGAATCTGCCATCCGCTTATGCTAGCAAAACCGGCTTGGCGTGATACAGTGCGCCTAGAAGATACGAGCCATGACCTTAAATCGCCGTCAATTTACATTCGCTCTCGCCGCCGGCGGGGCCGCTTCCGCTTTGGCACAGACCGCGCCGCCGTGGGCCGCATTGAAGATCGTAGACTGCCACCATCACCTGCGCCGGACGCCGGAGGCCAACGCAACGCACTTGGCGGGGGCGGGCATTTCCAATTGCATGGCGCTGGCGCGGGATAACTCGGCGGAGGCCGTAAAGGAGTTTCGTGCGGCAAAGCCAGGTAAGTTACTTGGATGGTTTGCCGGAACAGATGTTACTAAGCCAGAGGTGGTTGACTTACTGCGCGCGGCGGTAAAGGCGGGGGCGATCGGGTTTGGTGAATTGAAGTCGCATGTGGAGGCGGCGGGGCCGGAACTGCGCCGTGTATATGCGCTGGCCGCCGAGCTGTCGGTGCCGGTGCTAGTGCATTTCCAGGAGGTGCCGCACACGCCGACGGAGGGGGTGTTTGCGACGGGGTTCAAGCAGTTTGAGGCGATTTTGAAGGCCTATCCGAAGACGAAGTTTATCGGGCACGCCGATGCGTTCTGGGCCAATGTGAGCGCGGATTACGCCAACGATATCGACTATCCGCCCGGGCCGGTGAAGCGGGGCGGTGTGACGGATAAGTTATTGAGTGACTATCCGAATTTGTTTGCCGATATCTCGGCCAACTCGGGCAACAATGCGTTGTCGCGGGACCCGGAGTTCACGGCGGGATTCTTGAAGCGGCATCAGGCGAAGCTGATATTCGGGAGCGATTGCGCGTGCTCGGATGGGATGGGCGGTGGCGTGTCGCAGGGCGGGAATCCGGGGGCCTCCAGGATGGCGGGGAAGTGTGTGGCGCGGGAGACATTGGGGTTGTTGCACCGGGGCTTGTCAGCGGCGGCGTTCAAGCAGATTACCTGGGAGAATGCGCATCGAGTTTACCGGCTGAGTGTCTGAGTTGTCGGGAAACAACGGGGACGGAGCGGAGCGTCCCCGTTGTCCCGTTGTCCGTTGTCGTTCTGGCGTTAGCGGCGGAGGTGGAAGTTGAGGAGGGATTCGGCGGGGATGACGGCTTCGGATTTGATAGGCGAGGCGGCGCGGGCAGCTCCGACTCCCGCTCCGGCACCGGCACCTACCGCTGCACCTTTGCCTCCGTGGAGGACTCCGCCGACTAGCGCTCCTGTTAGCGCCCAGCCCGTTACCGTTCGCGAGGCCCGGCGGTGCGTGACTTCGCCTTCTACGCGGTAGGGGGTTGCGTTCACCGGTTGGCCGTCGATCGAGACCAGCTTTAGGCCCAGGCTGGCTTGGGGGGCGCTGCTCTTCGTAAACACCTCTTCAATGATGCCTCCCGCTGGGGCTCCGGTGTTTGCCACCGTGCCTACCCAGGTGTCGCCGACTTTGGCCGTCTTTGAGCTGAGCGCGTTGGTGGTGCGGATCGTGATGTCTTCAGCCAGCATGGTGGTGGCCAGCAGGATCGTGGTGAGAATGATGTTGTTCATGTCTCGATCGTAGGAATTTGGGGGATTTTTCGAATCCGCCGGTGGGCTAAATGTTGGGTCCGACTTTTGGGGGAGACCCGACTAGACGCGATTAGACGTAGCCCAGCTCGAGGCCTTTGAGGACCGCGCGGGTGCGGTCTCGCACTCCGAGTTTGGAAAGGATGCTGGAGGCGTGGGTCTTGATCGTCGCCTCGCCCGCGAAGAGCGCTTCGGCTATTTCTTTGTTGCTGAGACCGGCGGCCATCAGACGGAGCACTTCGATCTCGCGGCGGGTGAGGGGGTCTGGCAGGTCTGCGGCGGCGAAGTTGGATTTGATCTCGAAGAGACGCTTTTGCGCTACTTGCGTGATCGCCGGGCGGAAGGTGCGCTCGCCTTTGAGGGCGGCGTCGATGGCGGCGGTGAGATCTTCGAGCGAGATGTCTTTTCGCAGGAAGGCGCTGGCGCCGGCGTGCATCGCCTGCAGGAAGGCCTGTTCGTCGTCGAAGGTGGTGATCAGGATGACAGGCGTCGCGATGCCGCGCTGGCGCAGGGCTTTGAGCACCTCGACACCGGACATGCCGGGGAGGCGGACGTCCATCAGCACGACATCAGGCGACTCGCGGGCGATCAGCTCTAGCGCTTCGTCGCCGCTGGCTGCGTCGGCGATGAGTTGGATGCGCGGGTCGAAGCCGAGGAGCTGGCGCATCCCAAGGCGGACCAGGGCTTCATCCTCCACAAGAACTAGACGGATCATTGGAGCACCAACTCGGGCAGTGGGACGTTGATTTCTGTGCGGAAGCCTTTGCCGGCGGAAGACTCGAAGTTGACGGTGCCGCCGAACTCAGCCATTCGGGCGACCATGCCGTTGAGGCCGTTGCCCGGGGTCACGACAGAACAGCCGTAGCCGTCGTCGGCGATGGTTAGCGATAGACGCTGATCGCGGCTGTGGAGGGCGACCGTTGCGTTGGTGGCCATGCCGTGGCGAATGGCGTTGGTGAGCGCCTCTTGTGCGCAACGGAAGAGGGCGTGAGTTACGGCGGGGGCGGCGGCGGGGAGTTCGGCGTCGCTATCGAAATTGACCTTCAGGCCGGGGAGGCCGGCAGCCAATGATTGCAGGGCTTCTGGCAGGGCGGGCGAGGTCTCGGAGCGCCATTCGGAAACCGCTTCGCGGATTTCTGCCAGTAGGAGTTTGGCCAGGAAGCCGGCTTGCGTCACTTGAGGACGCAGTTCTGCGTCGGGTAAATATTCAGCTACGCGGAGTTGGAGGCTGAGGCTGGTGAGGTGGTGGCCGAGGGAATCGTGAAGCTCGCGAGAGATGCGGAGGCGCTCGGCGAGGCGGCCCGATTCGAGCAGCAGGATTTGCGCGCCGCGCATCTCAGCGTTGAGCAGGGCGAGGCGGGTGCGGTCTTCATCGGAGCGCACGATGATGAGGGCGGCTAGGTATGCGAAGAGGTGCCAGGCGAGGGTCTGTAGGGTGCCGAAGACGATGGTGAGCACGATCATTGTGGGCGTGGCGTCTTTGGGGAGGTTCTCGCGGTTGTTGTACAGCGCGAGCAAGGTGTGCGCGGTGAGCTGTAGGCCAGTGAAGGCGAGGCTGGCGATGAGCCATCGTCTCCAGAGCCGCTTTTCGAGGGTCAGTGGGATGGAGGCGAAAGTGAGGACGCCGAGGTCACTCGGGATTGGGGAAGGGAGGAGAAGCTGGGCCAGGAGCAGCCAACGCTGGTAGGGCAGGCGGCGGGGATAGGGTGCGGTGTTGCGGAAGAAGAGAATCGCGTAGGTGACGTGGATTAGCGCGACGCCGACGGATTGAAGCGGAGAGTAGGGAGGATAGTGAACCGCGACGTCGCCGATGCCAAGGGCGGCGATTACAGCGAGAGAACCGTAGCGGAGCCAAAGGATCACGGTTTTGAGTTTAGCGGAGGCAAGCATGGGTTTGCCTCCGCCAAAAGGATGAATTCCGAGTTAGGGGATCGAGATCGATACGCCGCTTTGGTTGGCACCTTTGAGTTGGACCTCTGCGTCGCCCGAGGGCAGCCCTGCGGGGAGAAGCGCGTTGATTTGGAGGACTCCGACCGGGAGGCCAGGAACGGGGCCGGTGTAGAAGACGCGGGCGAGTTTACCGCCGATGGTGAGTTCGGGATCAAGGGCACCCGTGGCGTAGAGCACAACGGCCCCGTTCTGGACGATGGCGGCGGCTGGGCCGTAGCCGTTACGGCTGACGGTGAACAGGGCGGGGGCGTCGTTCTGGACGCTTAGCGTTTGGGTGTTCGAGTACTGCCCATAGCGAAAGACTTCGAAATTGGTGGGGCCGTTGCTGGAGGCGGGAACGCGCACCTGGAGCTGGTTGGGGCTGGACCAGAGTGTGGGTACGACGGAGCCGTTGACGCGGACGCTGCCGCCATCGAGATTGACGCCGAAGACCGTTACGATGGAGCCCGCAGCAACGGGGCCGGGGCGCTGGCTGGCCGCGTTGACGACGCCGGCATGCGAAATGCGCGGGGCCTGATTGGGAAAGTAGGTATCGAAGATGTTGTTGGCGGGCCACTTGGTGAGCGCGAATACGGATGGATTGAGGAGCCCCTCAAGGTCTTTGAAGAATTCGAGCAGGACCGCATCCTCAGGCAAATGGTTGATGGCGGCGGCAAAACTCACGCCGTTCAGGTTGCGCACGGCAAGAGCCGCAGTGCCCGGCAGCGCGCCGTCGTGACTCCATCGCTCGGTACCGGCAGCGCGTGTGACGGTCCAGCCCAGCCCGTACCATTCGGCGGCGGCTGCATAGGATGGGCGCTCGGTCATCTGGCGGATGGTGTCCGGACGGAGGATCGAGTAGCCGGAGGCGGCGTCGAAAGCGCTGAGGAGGCGAACCAGATCGACCGTGGTGGCGAGCCATCCGCCGCCGCTCTCAAAGATGCGGAGGTTGAAGGTGCCGTAGGGGAGGGGGACTGTGGCGGGGAGGCCAGGGAAGATGGGTTCGTCGACGTTGTCCTTGTCGAAATAGCGGACTTCGCCGGGCTGACGCTCGGTGAGTAGCGAGCCGGCAATGCGCATGCGGACGATGCCGAGGGGAGCGAGAATCCTGGTGCGCATGTAGGTTTCATACGGCAGGCCGGTGGCCTTCTCAATGACCTCGGTGAGCAGCATGAAACCGATGTTGGAGTAGGCGTATCTGGCACCGGGCGCGAAGGCCAGGGGAAGGTTGGCGATCGCGTAATCGAGAACGTCGGCGCGGGAGGGAGGAAAGTTGCCGCCGAGGGCGAGTACTGTCTTGCGATCTGGAAATGAGGGGTCGAAGCCCCAGAATTCGATATCCATTCCACTGGAGTGCTGTAAGAGGTGGCGGACGGTGATGTCGTTGAAGCGGGGATCGGTGCCGGACTTGCGACCGACGTAGGCGAGCACCTTGGTGTCGAGGGTGATCTTGCCTTCTTCGACCAGTTTCAGGACGCCGATGGCGGTGATTGGCTTGCTGACGCTGGCGATTCGAAAAAGGGAATCGGGCTGTACGGGTTCGTTGGTGACGACGTCGGCCGCGCCGAAGCCACGGGCGAAGACGAGACGGCTGTCTTTGGCGATGGCTACGGAGCCACCGGGGATGCCGTATTTGCGGAGTAAAGCGGGGAACGCGCTGTCGAAGGCGGTAAGTTCAGGGACTGGGTTGCCGGTTTGGGCTTGGCCAACGAGGGCAATTAAGAAGACGATGTGGAACTTGGTCATGGCTCGATGATGCCGGAGGCGGCCATCAGCGGGCATGAGTCGGAAGGCGGAATCTGGCCTCCTACTTCTGGGGGAGTGAGGCGATCGGCTTGACCATTTCGCCACGGGCGAAGCGGGCCTTCATCGGCTCGATGGCGCGCCAGAAGGAGGGGGTTCTCCACTCGACTTCTGTTGAGTCGGCGGGGAAGTCCCAAACGACCGCGTAGAAATAACTACGTTGCGGATTTACGTGGCGGGGCTTGAGGGCGTTGAACAACGGGGGTGGGATGTCGAGGTCGCCTTCCTTGGTCCACTCGCCTTGTGCCAAGCTGTACCGAACGATCTCGGGCCACATGTTCACGCCTTTGGGCTGGCCGTCGTGCATCACCCGAAATGAGGCGGCGTTGGGTAGGTCGCCGAGTGGGCAGACGGCGAGAAACGATTCGCCGTAGCGATCATCCTGGGTGAGCAGATAGTAGCAGCCCTGGAGTTCGACGACCGGGCCGCCGAGTTGCAACTGGAGCCCGCGCGCGTCCAGCAGCTTTTGGAAATTGGCACGGTTGGGGTTTGCGGGCTTGGCTGGGCGATCCTGGGCGAGGCGGAGGGAGGCCAAGGCCTCGTCGACCGTGCGTTTGGCTTCATCGAGCGATTGGGTCTCTTGCCAGACGATGTAGGAGATGACGGCTCGCCTGGCTAGGTCCTGGCGCAGCACGGCCCAGAGCTTGTGATCGCGGGCATTGACATTGGTCATGCCGTCAGCGATCTCATAAGGCCCGTCTTTGCGCCAGTTGACTGAATGCACCACCTTGCGCGCAATGTCGACGGCTTGTTCCTGGTGGCCTTGATCCCAGACGGCCAAGACAAGGTTCTCGTTGATGGGGCGGCTGGAGCCCATATTGAGGAAGGAGCCGCTGGTCCGGTCGAAGTTGAAGGTGGTGTAGCCGGGGTGCTGGGCGACGCTGCGGGGCTCAAGACGGGAGGGCAACTCCACAGTGCCGAGATCTTTGAGTTGTTGGGTTTTGCTGCGGAATCCGAACATGCAGGAGCTTAGGCCGAGGCCCAGCAAGAACAATGGAACGGACCGGCGCAACGGCATGAAAGACTGGCGGTGAGGGTGGGATTCGAACCCACGGTACCCGTGAAGGTACGGCAGTTTTCGAGACTGCTCGATTCAACCACTCTCGCACCTCACCGCCCACGATTATAACCTACTAGGCGCTCTTGCCGGAGGTCTTCAACTTGCCGTTGAAGCCAGCCGGGTAGAGGCCGCCGCCAGTCGCGTTCTCTTTCATGCCGTAGGCGAGATAGAGAACCTGCGCGGGCGTGCGCACAGCGGACAACGCGTTGTCATCGGTGGCGAAGTAGCGGTTGCCAGCGGGGGGCGGCAGAACGTCGACGCCGTCGACCTTGATCGCCGTGTAACGGTTCTGGCCAATGATCAGGCGGATGCTGCCCGAGTGGAAGGCCTCGGTGGCGAGAATGCGAGCGGCAACGCCAAGGTAATCCTTGTTGGTAATGAGCGGGGCCGCGCCAGCGTAGGCGGTGACGCCGATGTCCTCGAGAATACGGGCAAGATTGATGAAGTCGAGCGCTCCACCGAAACCGAAGCCAAGGCCGGACAGATTGATGCTGGGCTTGGCGGCGGGCTTGACGCCGGCGGCAGTGAGGGCGCCGCGGAGAAGTGCGACGTGCGCGCGCTCATCGAA
>JANXUM010000605.1 GCA_025356215.1 Bryobacter sp.
AGCCCGACCGACCGCCGAATCCTGGAGCGAATTCGGGAAGCTCTTAGTTCAACAAATCGCGGCGGTTCTCGCTAAACCCTGACTTAAAAGCTCAGGCGTAGCGCCATTTGCACTTGACGGTTGTTGCCGCTCAAGCTGGTAATGCTGCCTGCGGAAGCGCTGCCGATCGCGGCGTTGGGCAGTCCAAACTGCGGCGTGTTGAACATGTTGAACAACTCGGTCCGGAACTGTAACTTGACGCGCTCGGTCAACGCGAAATTCTTGAACACCGACGCGTCCCAGTTGGTCCTGCCTGGCCCGTAGAGGATGTTTCGGCCGGCGTTGCCATAGTTGTAGATCGCAGGCACGCCCCAAGTTGCGTCGCTCGTGTTGAAGCTCGTGTCGAAGTACATAGCCCGGTCGCCACTGGTAAAGGTCGGAGACCTCAGCAGATTCGGCCGGCTTCCGCCAGCGTTTGAGACCGCGCTATTCAATGTCGGTGTGTAAGGTAGGCCCGTTTGGCGCGTGAAGATCATGTTGCCTTGCCAGCCACCCGCGATCGTGTCCAACACCTTATTGGTAATGTTGAACTTTTTGTTCTTACCGACCGGCAGCTCATAATTCATCGAGTGGGTAAAGCGGTGACGGATGTCGAACCCCGAACTACCGCGATCAACATTGCGATAACGAATGTCCTGCGGAATGGGCCCGTTGGCCGCGCCGCCGAAGGCATTCGGCACGTTGTCGATGGAATGCGCCCATGTGTATGCACTCAAGAAACTCAGTCCGCTCGAAAACCGGCGCTCGAGGGTACTCTGTAGCGCGTGGTAATTCGCGTTGCCGTCGGCCACGGCGTAGGTGATGCCCTGCACGTTTGGCGCAAGGTTTCGGAACGGGCGGCGGGCGGCTACGGAGCCGGGGCCGGGGTCCGGAGTATTGGCGTCGAAGGTGTAATCCAGGTACCTGTTCAGGTTGCCGACATAACCAACTTTGAACACCAGATTGCCTTTGAATTCCTGCTGCACTTGTAGGTTGTACTGGTAGGTGGCGGAAGGCCGGAACTGGGAATCCACGGCGATTAGCGCGCCCCTCGGGTCTGCGATCAAAGCATCCTGATTGGGAACCACCAGAGGGTCCAGTCCATCGGCCACGCGCCGGGGATTGGCTCCTAAGCCGTTGATGTCCACCGTCTGCACCGGCCCAAACGGAGTCTGCCGGAACAGCCGCATCGCCGCCCCTCCATTGCCCTGTGTGCCGTAGAAAATACCCGCGCCGCCGCGAATCACGGTGCTCTTGCGGAGTTTGTAAGCAAAGCCCAGGCGCGGCGCAAAGCCCTTGCGGTAGGGCTTGACACCCAGATACTCGTCCGTGTTCTTGCCGGCAATCATCAGCTTACCGGTCACGACATTGAAGTTAGCCAGCCGGTTTGCAACTTCCCTGAAAGGAGAAAAATATTCATAACGCAGGCCTAGATTCATAGTGAGCTTGTCGGTGATTTTCCAATCGTCCTGGAGATATCCGCTGTTTTCCCAAGCGCGCATGCCGGGAAAGACGAGCGTGAAATCCTGCTCGATCAAGCTGGCCGTCCCCAGCAGCGAACTCGCCATCGCGTCGCCAGTTGCGCCCTGATTATTGGGGTCGTTCGTGAAGGTATTCGAGAAGTTGAATCTGCCATTGCCGCGGTTGGTCTGGAACTCTGAGATCTGCCGGCGGATCATGTCGCCGCCCCACTTCACGTTGTGCTTGCCGCGCGTCCAAACGAAGCCCGCCGCGTACTGGTATGTGTTTTCACGGCGCAAAATTGGCAACGACCGGGTATGTCCAAAGCCAAAGTATCCGGCCGGGGAGAAGATCGGCAACCCGTCGGCGCGGGGGCCTTGGTTGGCATTCTTTACCCCCAGCTTTTCGCCCAGCCGCGCCCCCGGCTCCGCCCCAGCCGCCAAGAAGTCGAGCGTAAAGCGCTGGAAGCCCGCTTTCAGTTCCATCAACAACGCGGGCGTCAGCGTCTTTGCGTAATTGATCGTCGTGTGAATCGCCTTCTGTGCCGACGTGCCCGCAAAGGTATCCTCATTGCTCAACGACACAGGAGTATCGAGGCCCGCAACCTTGGTCGGGGCAAAGGTCGCCGGGCGTATCGTGTCGGTGTTCTGGTAGGAATAGCGTCCAAACAGGAAACTGGTTGGCGACAAGTTATAGTCAACGCGTCCGTCGGCTTGATTCCAGTTCTGCGACTGCTTGGGTGCCACCGTAAAGTTATTGGCGATTCCGGACCCGGTCGGTAGGGGCATTGCGTCAATCAAGCGCGTCGTGATGGGGTCAAACTGGCTACGTGGAATCGTCCGGTTCGGGTACAGAGTCCGGCTGAAGCCAGATGTCGTCCCCGGTGCCGCCACCAGGCTGAACGGATCGTAGATATTGCGCACCGCGCTGAAATCTCCACCCTTCATCGCCGCCGTCGGAACAGTGCCCAGGAAGGGAATCTCCTGCCGCCGCCGGTACCCTTCGTAATTACCGAAGAAGAACAGTTTGTTCTTTACGATTGGCCCGCCCAGCGCCGCGCCAAACTGGTTCTGCGCCAGTTGCGGTTTGGCGGCGGATGGCGACGCGAAGTAGTTCTTGGCGTCCAAGTTGTCGTTCCGCAAAAAGTCGTAAGCGGCCCCGTGCAGCTCGTTCGATCCCGACTTAGTGACTACATTTACCGTCGCTCCCGGGTTCCTCCCTTGGTCGGCGGAGAAAAGATTAGTCTGGATCTTAAACTCTCGCACTGCCTCCACCGATGGCCGCAACGTGATCGAGATCGTCAACCGTTCATTGTTGTCGATGCCGTCGATCAGGAAGTTATTCGAGCCTTCGCGGTTGCCGTTTGAGAACAACTCGGAGCCAGGCCGCTGATCGTCCGGCCGCGTCCCCGACATGATCGTGCCCGACGCTCCAAACCCAACGCCGGTAACACCCGGTCCCAGCGTTGCAAGCTGCACAAAATTGCGGCCATTCAGAGGAAGTTCAATGATCTGCTTGGTCTCCACGACTTGGCCGATAGAAGAGTTCTCGCTCTCAATCAGCGGCGGCGCGCTCGATACGGTGACCGACTCGGTGATGGCACCGATTTCCAGCTTGATGTCCAGGCGCAGGATCGCGTTCACATCCAAGCTGATGTTCTCCTGTCGGGCACTCTTAAAGCCGTCCTTGGCGACGCCAAGGACATAACGTCCGGGCTGAAGGAGCGAGAAGTTATAGTTTCCGGTGGCGTTACTCATAGTCTCGCGCGAGACTTGGGTTTCAGTGTTGGTCGCGGTAACTTTAGCCCCGGCGATGGAAGCCCCTGAGTTGTCGGTCACTTCGCCGGTAATTTGTGAGCCGGTCTGCGCCAGACTCGCGATACAAAACGGAACAGTGAAAAGCAACATTGCAAATGCGTTACGTGGCATACGTTAACTCCTATCACATTTTCCTCTTGGTTTAGGGCATCCCGATCAGGGCGGCCATTACGGCCACTCCGTCCCAAAGATTTTGCAACCGCAGATTCTCATTGTGCGAGTGTTGGTTGTTGTCGTGGTTGACGGTTGGCACAAGAATCAATGGCATGCCAGTCACCTCTTGGAACATCGCCAGAGGCACGCTACCCCCCGCCGAGGGAATCAGCACCACCTTACCCGACACCGCCTCCACCGCCCGAATCACATCCTTCGCAATCGGCAAATCCAACGGAGTCCGCACGCTGTTATAGCCAAATCCCCGACCCGCTCCGGAAGTCAGTTTGGCGATCTTGTTATGTTTACGCCGCTCTTCGTCAGTCGGCTCTCGGTCCAAAACAAAGTAACCCTGGGCCGCGATATGATCGCGCACCCGACCTACTTCTGTTTGCGCGTCAAGTCCTTTGACAAGCCGAATATCAATCGACGCCACAGCCTCTGCCGGGATCACGTTGCGTCCCCCGGTGCCGACATCTACGCTTCGCATTCCCCTCACGTTCAAGGTCGGTTTGGCGTAGGTGGCGGCTAAGCTCTGCCCATCGCCTTCCACATCGGCAATTCCAAACTCCTCTTTCAAGGCGTCCTCAACGGGCGGAATCGACGCAATCGCCTTTAACTCCGCCCCATTGAAAGGGACGACACCTTTGTAGAAGTCCTTGACCAAGATGTGTCCCTCGCCGTCACTGAAACTGGCGATCAGGCGCGCCAGCCTTTGTGCGGGATTTGGGACCCAGCCGCCGTAATGCCCGCTATGCAGCTCCTTCTTTGGGCCATAGACGGTAAGTTCGATCGTCGTCGCCCCGCGTACGCCAAAGACGATACTCTGTTGCCGGTTTTGGTGAACCGGGCCATCGCAGATGATCCAAAGGTCGCCCATGACCAAGTCTTTGTACTGGCGAAGATACTCGGCCAGATGTGGCGACCCGGCCTCTTCCTCGCCCTCGAAGAAGAAGCGAATGTTGGCTCTGGTTGCGATTCCAGAGGACTTCATCGCGTCCAGCGCGGCGGCCATAAACAGGATCGGTCCCTTGTCGTCGCTGCTGGAGCGGCTAAAGATCCGCCACTCCGGATCGTAGTTCGCCTGGTCGAGAGGCAGTACCTTACCGCTCAGGTCGCGCAACTCGGGACGAAACGGCGCGCCATTGGTCCAGAGCTTAGCGTCAACGGGCTGCCCATCGTAATGCGCGTAGAGGTTGATGGTCCGCTTGGCTCCCGGCGTCTTGATCTCACCCAACACGATGGGCGGATAGTTCTTCAACCGAAGCAGCCGAGTGGCGACGCCCCGCTTCTCGAACATCGCGCGGATCAACTCGGCGTTGCGCTCGATGTTTGGCAGGTCTGAGGAATGATTCGGAATCTCGATGAGGGCGGCAAGTTCGCGCACGATTTCGCGCTCGTGGGAGCGGACGTAGTCGCGCACCGGGTCGGCTGCGGATAGGAGGCTGCCAGACACAACAAGAACAAGCAAAAGGTTACGAATCACGATACACAGAAGTGTAGCTTGGACTCGTTGCTTGCCTCTTATCGCACGATCAAAACCGGTGCCGCCACTTCGTGGCGCACCGCGTTGATTGTCGAGCCGAAGATCAGGTCCTTGATTCCGACGTGGCCGTGAGCGCCCATGATGATCAGCCCAGGCTGGAAAAGCCGCGCCGCCTCGATGATCGCCTTTCGCGGACTCTGCTTGTGCACCACCCGCGCCTCTGCCTCAATCCCTTGTTCCGCCAGCCGAGCCATGATCTGCGTTAGATAGAAGCTACCTTCTTCAACTTCCGCCGTATCGCTCAGTTCTCCGTAGACCTGACTTGTTACGCCTTCCTCGACGTGCAGTAAGTATAGTTTGGCTCCGTGCTGGCGGGCGATGGCGCTGGCGTGCCCCAGCGCGATCCTGTCCAGATCGGAATGGTCCAACGGCACCAAGATGGACTCATAACGCGGAGCTTCGAATGCCGGGATTTCCGCGTCCGGCATTTTCACCGCCAGTCTACCTGGCCTGGGCAGCCATGGGAGCGCCACCACGTAGCCCAATAGCAGAAGCACCGGTGCCACCGGGAGCCACATCCACATTCCAAATGGCTCCAGCGTCTGCCAGGCTAGCCTCATGTTCAACCCAACAATGACGGCGGCGGTTACCCAGGCCAGCACTTTGACCCACAATGCGTTGGCGAACTCGCCCATCTTCGCTTTGTCGGAGGTGAAGTGGATCAGCGGAATGATCGCAAACGGTAACTGGAGACTCAACACAACTTGACTCAAGATCAAGAGCTTGTAAGTGGCTTCTTCGCCGGAAATGACGATCGTGACAATTGCCGGCGTAATCGCCAACAGCCGCGTCACCAGCCTGCGCAGCCAGGGTTGCATTCGAATATCGACAAAGCCTTCCATCACGATTTGGCCGGCCATTGTTCCCGTCACGGTTGAGGATTGTCCGCTCGCCAGCAGGGCAACGGCAAACAGGACGCTGGCCAGGGTCGATCCCAACAATGGAGAAAGCATCGTGTAGGCTTGCTGAATTTCCTTCACTTCGACGCCGCGTTTGAAGAAGGTGCTGGCCGCCAGAATCAAGATTCCCGCATTCACCAGCAGGGCCAGGTTCAGCGCCAGCGCGCTGTCGATGAAGTTGTACCAGCAGGCCTCCCGCTTATCTTCGACTGACTTGCCGAAGCGCCTGGTCTGCACCAGCGCGGAATGCAGATACAAGTTGTGAGGCATCACGGTCGCGCCGAGGATGCCGATGGCCACGTAGAGACTATCGTTGGTTAGTCTTGGCACCAGCCCCGCCGCCATCTCTGCCACTCCGGGTTTGGCGAGGAAAATCTCAAAGGCAAAGCAGGCCCCGATGGTTGCGATCAAGACCAGGACCACGGCCTCGATGAGGCGAATGCCGAAGCGGGTTAGCCATAGGATCAGCAGCGTGTCGAGGCTGGTCACCAGCACGCCATAAAGCAGCGGCAGCTTGAAGAGCAGGTTGAGCGCGATCGCGGCACCCAGCACTTCTGCCAGGTCGCAGGCCGCGATTGCCAGTTCGCACAGGATCCAGAGCGAGTAGTTGACCCACGCCGGATAGTTCTCGCGGCAGGCCTGCGCGAGGTCCCGCCCTCGGACGATTCCTAAGCGCGCGCAGAGAGTTTGCAGCAACACCGCCATCGCGTTCGACATCAACAGCACCCAAAGGAGTCGATAGCCGAAACGCGCGCCCCCTTCGAGGTCAGTCGCCCAGTTGCCGGGGTCCATGTAGCCGACACTGACCAGGTAAGCGGGACCGGAGAATGCGAGCAGACGACGCCAGAATCCGATCTTGCGAACGGAAACACTGGAATGAACTTCTGAGAGGGAACGGGAGGCGGGTTCGCCTTGAATCATAGGTAGCTCTTTCGAGTTAACTATAGTTTACATCTTTTTGTAGGCGATGTGCCAGATCTTGTTGTTGCCGTCCTCGCTCACCAGCAGGCTGCCATCGGAGAGTTGGGAGACGCCCACCGGACGACCCCAAACTTCTTTCTCGCCGCCGCCCATCATGAAGCCGGTCAAGAAGGGTTCTGGTGCGCCAGAGGGCTTGCCGTCCTTGAACGGGATGAACACGATTTGGTAGCCGACGCGCTGCGACCGGTTGCCCGACCCGCGCTCGGCGAGAAACACGCCGTTCTTGTACTTGGCGGGAAACTGCTTGCCGGTGTAGAAGGTAAAGTCCATCGACGCCACGTGGGCGGGCAGCACGACGTCCGGCACGATGCTCTTCTTCACAAGCTCTGGGGCTTCGCCCTTGTGGCGCGGCTCTTCGTTCTGCCCGATGTAAGCGTAAGGCCAGCCATAGAAAGCGCCCTGCTTCACCTCGGTAAGGAAGTCTGGCACCAGATCGTCGCCTAGTCCGTCGCGTTCCTGGCAGGTGCTCCACAGTTTTTTCGTTACCGGATTCCAGCGGATTGATACCGGGTTGCGGAGGCCGCTGGCGAAGATCTCATGTCCGCTGCCGTCGGGATTGTAGACGTTGATCGCGGCGCGGTCCTTTGGGTCTCCGGTATCGACGTTCGACCCAGAACCCACGCCAAGGTACATCTTCTTGGCCTTTGCGTCGAAAGCCAATGACCGCGTCCAGTGGCCCTTGCCGTAGCCTTTGAGCGAGACTACTTCCTGGCCTGGTCCGACCGTCAGGGTCTTGGCATCGAAGGGATAGCGTTTGAGGGACTCGGCCTCGGTCACATAGAGAAACTTTTCGTACACGGCCATGGTGAAGGGGCGATCCAGGTCCTTGAGGATTGCCTTCTTGTCCTTGCCGCCGTTGGTAAGCGCGAAGACGCTGCCCTTGGCGACGCTGTCTGAGACGAGCACCGTGCCGGGCGCCACTTCGAGCATAATGCGCGGCTTGGACAGGCCGGAGGCGTATTCCATAACAGTGAAGCCCGCCGGAACCGCGAGTTGCTTGTCTTGCGGCTTAGACACCAACTTTGGCGGATTTGTGGCCGAAGGTGTGGCGTAGGGCGCGGGCAGGGAAGCTGTCTGGCTGAAGGCTGTGAGGCAGGTGAGGATGGTCGTAGAGAAGACGTACTTAGGCTTGATCATTGGGTCGAAGCGTCGAGTTTATCATGCGCCTCACCGACCCGTAATCAGCGCCGTGCTCATGGCAATTCTTCATGCCGTGGTCCAGCCACCCGGCCGGAGTCGCGTTAAATCTCGAATCTTCGATGGAGAGCGAGGCACCGTGCGCCAGAAGCAGTTCCGCCAAGTCTGGATAACCTTTCCAGCAGGCCCAATGGAGTGGCGTCGCACCCAATTCATCGCCGCGCGCGCTTACCGGATAGCCGGCTTCGATGAGCTGCTTGACGACTTCCGTCCGATGCATCGCGGCTTGAGCCGCCATTACTTTGGCGTCCTTGGCGGAGCCGTTGTAAGGGGGGTAGTCGCCGCCTTCGGCGATCGCCCGCTCCAGCGGGCTCAAGCTTGTATCGGCGCCGCGCGAGGCCAGCAATTGGGCCACCTGGGTCATTCCCGACAGGGCGGCCCTGGCGTAGGCATGCCGCCCATCGGAGCCGACCGAATCGATCTTTGCGCCGGCGTCGAGGAGCATCGTGACGATCTCGGCACCGCGCCTGCGGAAGATCGCCCATTGCAACGCGGAAGCTCCATGGATCGCGTTCTCCTCAAGGTCGGCACCCGCGACCAGTAATAGCCGTAAGCCGACCGGGTCTTCGCGATCGAGCATGTGGTTGACCGCGTTTGACCCCTTCACCCTTGCTCCGTGTGCCAAGAGCAGGCGCAGGGAGCCAAGGTCGCGATGTTCGGTCGAGTGATAGAAGCTTTCGCCGTCGTTCGGGTCGGCGCCTTGGGCGAGTAACTCACGCACCTTTTCGACGTCATTTGCCGCAACTGCGTGATAGAGCGCAGTCATGAGCTATAAGTCGGCCAGGCGCCGATCGCTATCGCCGAACTTATCCAGATGTACGCCCATGCGGTCCATTAACGACAGATAGAGGCTGCATGCCCGCCGCTGGTCGTTCTCTTTGTCCAGGTAGTCCAACACCCGGCCCGTCTTTAGCGTGCCGCCGCCCTTGCCCGCCAGCAGGATCGGCAGTTGGTCGGCGCTGTGGGTGTCGCCGTCAAAGAGGTTTGAGCACAGCATCAGCATCGAGTTGTCCAGCAGCGAAGTGCCGCCTTCGTCGATCTTCTTCATGCGATCGATCAGGTAGGCGAACTGTTGGACGTGGAACTGATTGGTCTTGAGATACATCGCCTCGGCCACCGGCGCACGACCGTTATGGGTCAAGTCCAAATGCAGCGCGCCTTTGACGCCCTCGAGAAACTTGAAGTTCATCTGCGAGAGGTCGTTGTTTAGCATGCAGGTGGCGATGCGGGTCTTATCCATTTGGAAGGCCAGCACCGTCAAGTCGAGCATCAGCTTCATGTGCGCCGGGACGTCCTGGGGAAGTGCGTCGGCTGGTCGTGGCATATCGGGTTTGGTTAGGGTGGGCCGCCAGCCTTCGATGCGCTCTTCCTTGTTGGCTTTCTCGATCCGCTTCTCGATATCGCGAATCGACTCGAGATATTCGCCGAGCTTCTGGCGGTCGTTGCCACTGATCTTTGGCTCCAGGCTGTGCGCCTCCGCCAGTACATCGTCAAGAATACTGTGATCCAACTGGCGCCCGCTGCCGTCGCCCACCAGTAAGTCAAAAGCGCGAGCCGGGTAGATTTCTTTGGTGGCGGGCTTGGTTGGACTTGCCCAGGAGAGGCAAGATCCGTAGACCATCGAGAGGCCATCTTCAAGCCTAAGCTCGTTCGGCTCAATGCCCGTCACCAGACTCGGGACCGCCGTTTGGCCGCCGATCTCGCGGGACAGCACCTGATCGAAGCTGGTGCCGACTCGGATGTCGGCTGGATCCAGGCTGACCTTGGCCCCCGAGAGGGTGTTCGGCATCCTGCCCAGATGAGGGCTTGTGGAGACAAAGGCTTGCTGATTGTAGAGCCCGCGGACGAAGATCATGTCTTCGCGGTGCGGCATCATTGCGGTCAATACCGGCCCCAGTTCCATCTGCGACCCTTGGCCCTTGGCGAACCAATGAATGGGCTCGACGCCGTTGGAAAAGTAGATACAAGCGAAGCGCAGCGGGGGCTTGGACTTGTCGCGCGCGGCAAAAAGCGGCATCGATTCCATCCAAGGTAACGCCAGTGCCACGCCCGCGCCCCGCAGAAAGTTACGGCGCGATTTTGGCTGATGCGATAGATCTCGTTTGATTACGCTCATTGGTCCCATCCATTTCCCGCCGGTAGCGGAATTGTTTACTATTTACTAACTCAACGGCTAACTGGGCGAAGTTGGCGCCGCCCCCCGACTTGACCATCTTCTCGATCAACGGTTCGTCCGAAGCCAGCATGGTGCGGCCCAGCGCGTAGCCAATCATTTTTTGCGACAGAGTGCGCATAACTTGGGTTTCTTGCGTTTTTAAGTAAGTGACCAAGCCGTCCACGCCCGCGACTTCGGTCTTGTCGGACATCGTTGTCGCGTCTTCAATCTTCTTGCCGTCCGCGTATGCTTCCCGCCAGCGCCCCACGGGGTCGTAGCGCTCTAGCGGAAAGCCGAGCGGGTCGATCCGGGAGTGGCATCCGGCACAAGTTGGATTGCGTTGGTGGGCCGCCAGACGTTCCTTGATCGATAGCCCGCCAAAGGCCTTGTCGTCCGACGGCAGCGTACCGGCATTGGCTGGCGGTGGCGGGGTGGGTGTGCCGAGAATGCGGCGCAGCAGCCAGTCTCCGCGCTTGACGGGACTGGTGCGCAAGGGTGCCGAGGTTACTGTGAGGACAGTACCCAGACGTAGGACGCCTCCGCGCTGGAAGTCCTTGGCGCCGTCCACCAACACCGCCGCTCCGGCAGAGCTGACCTCCGCCTTGGCGCCATAGTGTTTGGCAAGGGTCTTGTTCATGAAAGTGTAGTTGGCGTCAACGATCTCGCGGACGGGACGGTTGTTGCGCACGATGTGCTCGAAGAAGGATACCGATTCGTCGTACATCGCGGTCTTCAGATCGTCGGTGAACTCGGGGAAACGTCCGGTATCGACGCCCTTATATTGATCGAAGCGATAGAAACCCAGCCACTGACCGAAGAGCTCCATCGAGATGCGACGGGCCTTGGGGTCGGCGATCATGCGGCGCGTTTGTTTCTCGAGGCCGCCGGGCTTGCTTAGCTCGCCCGCCGCCGCCGCTCGGCGCAACTCGTCGTCCGGCACCGACGACCACAAAAAGTAACTCAGCCGACTGGCAAGTTCCCAGTTTGTCAAAGGTTGTGCACTAGCCGTTGGCGCGCTGGCTGACTGGGCGGGCTCTTCCACCCGGTAAAGAAAACTCGGCGATACCAAGATGCGCGCCAGCGTCGCTCTCACCGCCTTTACGTGATCGGGTTCTTTCTTGTAGAAAGCCCGCAGTCGGGTTGCTTCGGCCTCTGTCAGCGGGCGCCGCCAAGCTTTAGCGGCAAAGCGCAAGCAGTCCTCGACGTGCCCGGCCTGCGCGGCCAC
>JANXUM010000004.1 GCA_025356215.1 Bryobacter sp.
CGCGTTGATCCCCAAGCGGATCGAAAACTTGCTCGCCGGGGCCAAGAACCTCGGTGTAACTCACATCACCAACGGCTGTTACCGCCTTCATCCCGTCGAGTGGAACATCGGCGAGAGCGCCGGTGCTCTCGCGGCGGAGGCTCTGCGCACGGGCGCGCCGCCGCGAAAAATCCGCAACGACGTTAAGCTGCGCGACGCCTTCCAAGCCAGAATCAGGTCGAGAGGAGTGCAGACCGAATGGCCCGTCTTATCGCCGCGCTAGTCCTGACAAGCTCGCTATGGGCGCAGAAGATCGACCCGGTAAGCGTCAAGAAGCTGGCCGTGGCCTGGCGCTATTCGCACGGAGAAAACGGCCCCGACCCCGGCACCGGCCGTCGCCCCGGCTTTGCCGCAACACCGGTGCTGGCCGAAGGCAAGTTGTTCCTGGTCACCCCCAAGGGCTCCGCTATCGCCGTCGATCCCTACTCGGGCAAAGAACTCTGGAAGGTCGCCCGCAACGGCGAAACCCGTCGCAGTTGGGGCGCGGCCTACGCCAAAGGCCGCCTCTTCTACGGCACGCCCGACGGCAAACTGATCTGCCTACTGGCCAAAAACGGCGAAAAGCTCTGGGAGACCGACCTGAGGGCTGGGCTTCACTCGGGGCACCTCTCGCAGAACATGCCGCCCACAATTTTCGGTGATTTCGTGATCACCGGCGGAGAACTTCCCGAGGCGGTAAGCGAAGGGCCGGAAGGCATGATCCGCGCCTGGCGTCAAAGCGACGGAAAGCCCGCTTGGGAGTTCCACACCTTACCCAAGGACGGCGAACCCGGCGCGGAAACCTGGGCGGAAGGCGCCCGCGTCGGCCGCACGGGAGTCAACGTCTGGGGCCAGTGCGTAAGTGAAGAAAAAGAAGGCGCGGTCTACTGCCCCACCGGCAGCGCGAGTTACGACTTCTACGGCGGCGACCGTGCGGGTGCCAATCTTTACGCCAATAGCGTCGTGGCGCTGGACGGCAAGACGGGTAAGCTGCGCTGGCACCGCCAATTGGTGCATCACGATCTATGGGATTACGATTTGCCCGCCAAGCCGGTTCTGATGGATCTCAAGCGGGAAGGGAAGACGATACCCGCCCTGGCGCAGGTGACTAAAATGGGCTTCGTCTGGTTCCTCGACCGGCGCACCGGAGAGCCCATTTTCGGTGGCGAGGAGCGGGCCGTGCCTAAAAGCGAAGTCCCCGGCGAGCAGGCATGGCCAACGCAGCCCTTCCCCTTGAAACCGCCCCCGCTGGCGCGCACCTCATTCTCGATTGCGGACCTGAACACGCTCACTCCAGAATGGGCGCAAGAATGCGGCGCCCTCTACAATCAGGTGGGCAAAGCCGGAATCTTTGTGCCGTGGGAGACGGCGAAATACACGTTGATGCTGCCGGGCACCCTGGGCGGCGGAACCTGGAGCGGCGGCTCCTACGATGCCGCGCGACGCTTGTTGTTCGTCAACAGCAACGAACTTGGCATCGTCGGCAAGATGGTGCAAAAAGACGGCACATGGGTCCGCGTGTCGCCGGGAACCCACCCGCGCTTCGCCACCAAAGACTTGGTGCCCTGCGTGATGCCGCCCTGGAATACGCTCAACGCGATCGACGTCGACACCGGAGAGGTGCGCTGGCGCGTCCCCTTGGGCGAACTGCCGCAAGCAAAAACCAAGGGCTTCGCTCATACCGGAGCCTACGGCCTGGGCGGATCGATCTCGCTGGCCTCGGGGGTCGTCTTTATCGGCGGGACAGCCGACAGCACCTTCCGCGCCTTCGATGCCGCCAGTGGCGAGACCTTGTGGGAGATGCCGATGAAAGCGAGCGTTTACGCGACGCCGATGACGTACACAAGGGCGTCGGACGGCAAGGAATTTGTCGTGGTGGCGGCTGGCGGAGGCAGCTTCTTTCCTGGCCCGATGGGGGATGAGCTGGTGGGCTTTGCGCTAGTGACGAAGTGAAAGCCCGGCCCTTCTCAATACTGCAATCAACTCCGCTTAAAGCACTTGCTCGCTAAAGTTCTCAAGGATCGATTTGATCTTCTGGCAGAACTGATCGGCTAGCGCCCCATCCACCAGGCGATGGTCGAAGGTTAACGCAAGATGCGCCTGGCTGCGAATCGCGATCATATCGTCAATCACCACCGGAACCTTCTCGATCGCGCCGATGCCAAGAATACCGACATTGGGTTGATTGATGATCGGCGTCGCAAAGATGCTGCCGAAGCTGCCGAAATTGGTCAGCGCAAAAGTGCCGCCCGAAATCTCGTCCGGCTTCAACTGCTTCCCGCGAGCGCGATTGGCCAGGTCGACGATACCGCGCTGCAGGCCCACGATGTTCATCTCATCGGCATGCTTGATCACGGGGACGATCAGGCCCAGCCCGCCGTCCAGCGCCACTGCGATCCCCAGATTGATCTCATTGTGGAAGATGATGTTGTCGCCTTCAATCGAGGCGTTCAGCAGCGGGAAAGAGCGCAGCGCCTCCACCGTCGCTCGCGCGATAAAGGGAAGGAAGGTGAGGCCAAAGCCGTAGCGGGATTGGAACTCGTCCTTGTGCTTGGCGCGCAACTTAGCGATCTTCGTCATGTCTACCTTGTGGACGGTGGTAACGTGCACCGAGGTGGCTTCGGACTTCACCATGTGCTCGGCAATCTTGCGGCGCATGATGCTCATCGGCTCAACGCGAGTCTTGGGCGGCACGACTCCAGCCGGGGGCGGCGGGATCGCTGCGGCGGGCGCGGGGGCCGCAACGGGCGCGGGCGCACTCACGCTGCTGGCCAAAGTCTGGTTGGCTTGCGTCTGCATGTGCGCTTCGATGTCTTGCTTGGTGATGCGGCCACCGGCACCAGTGCCGGGGATCTGCGCGAGATCGATGTTGAACTCGCGCGCCATCTTGCGCACCAGCGGCGATAGCGGGCCGTTTACCGAATCGGTCTCCACAGCCTGCGCCACGGGAGCCGCAACAGGTGCGGGCGGCGGGGGCGGTGCGGCGACGGGCGGTGCGGCGACGGGCGCGGGGGCTGCAACAGGTGCAGGCGGAGTAGGCGGCGGAGGAGGAGCCGCGGCAGCTACCGGAGCGGGCGCAGCAGCCCCCGCCCCATCGCTAATCCGCGCGACGATCGTGTTGATCGAGACCGTCGCGCCTTCCTGCACCAGCACTTCGGTCAAAATCCCGGCGGCGGGCGACGGAATCTCCGTGTCCACTTTGTCCGTGGAAATCTCAAACAACGGCTCGTCGCGTTCCACCTTCTCGCCCGGCTTCTTCAGCCAGCGTGTGAGGGTTCCTTCAACGATCGATTCGCCCATCTGGGGCATTACGACATCAGGCATGCAACAGTCTCCTGTAAGGGTTCAGTGGTAAATCCGGTAGAAATGGTTTGGTGAAAAAGCTCGGCGATGTGGCGCGCCAACACGCCCATCACTTCCTGGCGGCTCGCCTGCACGCCCAGCGCCCACATCGAGGTCACCGGCAGCGTCAGGCCGCACGGCAAAATGTGTTGAAAGTATCCAAGGTCGGTATCGATATTGAGCGCAAAGCCGTGCGAAGTTACCCAGCGCGAGATATGAACGCCCAGCGCGCAAATCTTCGCGGGCCCGCCGTTCGGCAAACTAACGTACACGCCTGTCTCTTTGCCGTCGCGCGTGTGCGTGCCGATGATCTTCCCCGCCTCCATTGGCCCGCCCGAGACGAAGATCGTCGGGACATTGAGGCGCATCGCCGCAATCAACATTCCCGGGGTGATCTTGTCGCAATTCGAAATACAGCCGAGAGCGTCGGCGCAGTGCGCGTTCACCATGTATTCGACACTGTCGGCGATGAGCTCGCGGCTCGGCAGCGAATAG
>JANXUM010000021.1 GCA_025356215.1 Bryobacter sp.
CGAGGGTGCGTCCGTAGAGGCCGCCCATGCGGCGGCGCATCAACAGAAATAGCGTGACCGAGCTGAACAAGGCGATGCCGGAGGTGGAGAGCGCGAGCCCCTCGTGGCCCATGTGGAAGACGCCCACCATGACGCGGGCCAGGACGTAGTTGACGATGACGCTACCGAGGGAGACCAGCATCGGCGTGCGTGAGTCTTTGAGGGCGTAGAAGGCGGGGCTGAGCACCTTGAGGGCGGAATATCCGGCGAGGCCGATGGCGAAGCAGGACAGGGCCATGGCGGTGCGCTCCGTGTCGTAGTACTGAAATTTGCCACCCTGGTAGACGGCACCGATCATTGCCTTGCCCACCAGCGCCAGGCCGACCGAACTGGGGATGGTGAGCAGGAAGACGAGGCCGAGCGATCGCGAGAGAGTGCGGCGGAATTCATCCCAGTTCTCGGCGGCGGCGCTGCGGCTGATGGCAGGCAGCGTGGCGCTGGCGATGGCGACGCCAAAGAGGCCAAGCGGAAGTTGCATAAAGCGGAAGGCGTAGTTGAGCCAACCGACAGGGCCGTTGGCGCCGCGAACGGGATCGATGATTTCAGAGGCCAGATTTGAATTGACCAGCACGTTGATTTGCGTCGCGGCATTGCCAAGGATGGCCGGGCCCATCATGGCTAGGATGTGCAGGAGGCCGGGGTCTGAGAAGTCGATTTTGGGCTTGAACGAGAAGCCGGCCTTGATGAGCGCGGGGACCTGAAAGCCGAGTTGCAGCGCTCCGCCGACGAGCACGCCCCAGGCCATGCCTTCGATGGCTGTGATTCCGAGGCCCGGCCCGAAGTAGAGACCGAGAAGCAGGCCGAAGACGACGCTGCCGATGTTGAAGAAGGTGGAAGAAAGGGCGGGGACGGCGAATTGGCGCAGCGCGTTGAGAATGCCCATGGCTTGTGCGGCGAGGGCCACCAGCAGCAGGAAAGGGAACATGATGCGCGTGAGGTGAGCGGCGAGTTCGGGTTTGCCGGGGGTGAGCGCGAAGCCGGGGGCGGCGAGATTGACCAGGTTCTGGCTGAAGATGGCACCGAGCGCACAGATGACGCCGACGACGAGGATGAGCGTGGTGGCGACGAGGTTGGCGAGGCGGGCAGCATCCTCACGACCGCGCTTGTGCAGGGCCTCTGTGAAGGCGGGGACGAAGGCGCTGGAGAGGGCGCCCTCGGCGAAGAGATCGCGGGTGAGGTTGGGGATCTGGAAGCCGATGCGGAAGGCGTCGTAGGGCATGGAGGCGCCAAAGAGGCGGCTCATCACCATCTCGCGCACGAGACCCGAGACGCGTGAGAGCGCGACGGCGAAGCTCATGATCGACGCCGAGCGGACCACGCCGTGCGAGACGTTGGCCGGGGCTTCCGGGCCCTGCCGTGGCTCAACTGGAATGGTGCTGTCGGGCAGGCGCGTCAGTCTCCGTACATTTCCAGAAAGTGGGCCACGGTCTCGATGCCGAGATAGTAATTGGCGAGTTTAAATTTTTCGTTGGGAGAGTGGAGGCCATCGTCGGGCAGGCCCAAGCCCATCAGGATCGTGGGAATGCCGAGTTGCTCGTGGAACTCTCCGACGATCGGAATCGAACCGCCCGAGCGCGTAAAGACGGTGGGGCGGCCCATCATTTCGGCGAAGGCGGCGGCGGCCACCTCAATCGCGGGATGGTTGGGATTCACAAGCAAGCCGGGGCCGTGCGAGAGGACGTTGACAGTGCAGACGACACCCTTGGGCGAGTGCGCTTCGACAAAGGCTTTGACAGCGGCGACGACGGCTTCCGGCTTCTGATTCGGCACCAGACGGAAGGATACTTTGGCGGTGGCCGTGGCGGGGATGACGGTCTTGGCACCCGCGCCCGTGAAGCCGCCGGCAATGCCGTGCACCTCCATCGTGGGGCGGGACCAGACGCGTTCCAGCACACTGCGGTCGGGTTCGCCGGTGAGCGAGGCGGCTCCAACTTCGTCGCGCAGCATCGCGGCCTCTGAGAAGGGCAGGGATTGCCAGGAGGCCAGTTCCTCGGGTGCGGGATCGACGACGTCGTCATAGATACCGGGTACCAGGATGCGGCCGTCGGCGTCTTTGAACTTACTGAGCAGCTCGATGATGCCATAGACGGCGTTGGGCGCGGCGCCGCCGTAGAGGCCGGAGTGCAAATCGCGCGATGGGCCTTGGGCGACGATCTCCATGTAGACCAGGCCACGCAGACCGATGCAGAGCGTGGGCAGGCCTTCGGCGTAGAGGGCGGTGTCGGAGACCAGCGCAACGTCTGCGGCGAGCTTGGCCTTGTTGAGCGGGACGAACTTAGAGATTGACTTCCCGCCGATTTCCTCTTCGCCTTCGATGAGGACTTTGACATTGACCGGGAGCTTGCCGTGCACGGCGAAAAGGGCCTCGATGGCCTTGACGTGCATGTAGAACTGGCCCTTATCGTCCACCGCGCCACGGGCGTAAATGTTGCCGTTGCGCAGTTCCGGTTCGAAGGGCGGGGAGACCCAGAGATCGAGCGGATCGGGGGGCTGGACGTCGTAATGGCCGTAGCAAAGGACGGTGGGTTTGCCGGGGGCGTGCAGCCAATCGGCGTAGACCAGCGGGTGGCCGTCGGTGGGGATGATCTCGACGTTTTCGAGGCCGGCCGCACGTAGCTTGTCGGCGGTAAAGGCAGCGGCGCGGGCCACGTCGGGGACGTGTTCGGGGAGCGTCGAGACGCTGGGGATACGGATGAGCTCGAAGAGTTCGTCGAGCAGGCGCTGGCGGTGGGAATCAACCCAGATACTTACGGCTTTGGACATGCGGAAGCTTTTAGTTTAGCTCCATGGGGCGAGCGAACTGTCACTGTT
>JANXUM010000035.1 GCA_025356215.1 Bryobacter sp.
CGGACTATGATTGGCGTATGAGCAACGCGATCTCGCGCAGGGCGCTATTGGCGGGAGCTTCGTTGCTGACGGGCTGCGCGGGGCCGGGCGGACCGAAGTTTCGGGGCTGGGCGGCGCCGAGCGACGCTTTGACTTACGCGACGGCGAAGATATTGCTGCGCAATCAGCCGTTGGCCCGTGAGTTTGGGAAAAGTGCGATTACCGCGCGGTTCCCGGTGTTGGGAACCAAGAATCCTAAGGACGCGAACTATCAGAAACTGCTCGCGGGGAATTTCTCGGAGTGGAGCCTGCCGATCCGCGGGCTCGTGAACCAGCCGGGGGAGTTGCCGCTCGCGTTCCTAAAGAACTTGCCATCGCGCACTCATATTACGCAACAGAGTTGCGAAGAGGGCTGGTCGGCGATTGCCGAGTGGACCGGTGCGCCGTTGAGCCGAGTACTGCAAGAGGTAGGGATTCTCCCCGAAGCGCGTTATGTCGTGTTCTTTGCCGTCGATGGGTGGTGGGAAAGCTTGGACTTACACGACGCCTTGCATCCCCAAACGATGTTGGCTTACGGGATGAATGGCGGGGCGCTTCCGGTGGCGCATGGGGCGCCAATCCGGCTGCGGGTTGAGACTCAGCTTGGTTATAAGAGCGTTAAGTATGTGAACCGGATCCAAGTTACAGACCGGATCGACAACATACGCGACGGGACGGGGTCGGGGTCGCATAAAGATGGCTTTGCCTGGTACGCGGGGATTTGATTTAGGGATATGACGGCGGCGGACTTTCGACGGATCGCGTTGAGCATGGCGGGGGCGGAGGAAGGGTCGCATATGGGCTCGGTTGACTTCCGCGTGGGTGGACGGATCTTTGCGACGCTAGCGTCAGAGAAGCTTGGTTATGGAAACTTGATGCTGGATCTGGAGCAGCAGGCGGCGTTTGTGGGTGAGCTGCCGGATGTGTTTTTGCCGATCGCCGGGGGATGGGGACGGATGGGGATGACGCATATTCGCCTGAAGGAGGCGAGCGCGGATGTGCTGGAGGGGGCGATACGGGCGGCTTGGAAGCTGAGGGTGAGTAAGAACGCCAAAGGGCGGGGGAAAAAGAGCTAAGGAAGTGGAAAGCGAACCGCATAGTTGATTCGCGGCGGGTCGAAAGTGGTGCAACCGAAGAGCGCCGGGGCTGAAGGGAGCGGGTCTGGCAGGCGAATGCTGAGTTGATAGACTCCGATGCCACCGGGCGCGAGACCTGCGTAAAGGACTTCAGCCGCGGCTGGCCCAAGTTTGCAAGAAGGTGGAGCGACGAGCGGGAAAGAGCCAACGGGCGGGGTTGGCTCGCCCGCAGGGACGGTCGGAGAGGTCGGCCCCAAGCTGGACAAGAAGAGGTGGACGATCGATCCAGCACTGGGCGGATTCGCTGCGCCGATTAAGGAGGAAAAATCAGAATTGACGATGAGAGGGCGATCGATACCCCATTCGGACCGGCCGCTTGAGTAATACAGATACAAGGGCTCATCGGCCCGGGCCCGCGTGCACCGCCGCTGCGCGGCGGGGGGCGTAATGAACGGCGCAGTCAATGACGGCTCAATTTGTAAATCAAGGCATAAGTCATCGATTGGCGCGATCACGTGGGCGAGTAGCGGGGTTGCGTAAGTCACTGGGAGAGGGCGGCCCAGTGACGAGACGATTGGCAGGGTGTTTGGGGTAAAGCCGCTTCCCATAATCGGGTAGGGGGCACCCAGTGCAAAATAGTCGCTTTGCGATGGAGCGAGAATGGGCGTTGTGCCAAGCATTTGACGAAGTTCACCGGCAGAGATCGTGTACTTGAGGAAGCGGTTACCGGGGTCGAGGAGCCAGATCACGTCGCCGTCGGAGGCGAGCGTCCAAGTTAACGGGACCGAGGTGTTGAGATCGATTGGGGCGAGTTTACCGGAAAGGTTGAGTGACCAAAAGGGTTTAAGAGAGTTGCAGCCGAGGACGAGTGTGCCGCTGGAGGCGACTTGTGCGACCGGGCAGTTGAGGCCGTTCAGATCGGCGTAAGTGCGCCGAATACCTGCGGCGGAGATGGACTCGATCGTCGATCCGCGTCCGACTAGGATCGCCTGAGTGGCGGGTGAAAGAACGGCCCAATTCACTTGAAAAAGGTCAATCGGGGGCAACGGCACCGTAGCTCCCAGGGGCAGGATCGTGAGCTTCGATTCGTTGAGGACGAAGAGCGTGCCTTCATCGTTGATGGCGACGTTTGGACCAAGGCCTCCGTCGATCTCAACCGGGCTCAGGCCACCGCCGCCGTTGGGAACCTGTGTTGGTTTGAAGTTGGGGTCGGTGGAGCCAACAGATACTTGTACTGGCCCTTGCGAGTAACGACGGGAAGCGAAGTAAAGACGGGACGGGCTATAGATGGGGGGAAGCGGCGAGCCGGAGATTTGAGTGCCGACGATTCGGCCGCCATAGCTGTATTGCATTCGGGCACCGAACCTGAAGACGCAATTGATGTTTTCATACGGGAAGCAGGCATCTACGGTTGACCACCCGACAAGGTGTCCCAGCGTGTTGAGAATAGGGGCGCGAACGCCGAGTTGGGTCCTAAAGATATCGGGGTCGTTGGATGGGCGTTGGGCTTCCTCCACCACGAGCTGTAAACCGGAATCGACAATGCGGAAGATCTTGGAGCGTGCGGATTGCTGTTTACCCGTTTCGATCAGCGTTGAACTAAAATACAAGGCCGAGCCGTCGGGAGTGGAAGCGAAGTCAAGAAACTGCGCGGACAGTGGCGAGGACCCCAGCAACAAGATGCCCGCCAAGCTGAGGTACCGCATCGCAACTTACTTCAATACGGTGACGGTAATCGAATCGGACTGCTGCGCATTGAGCAGCGAGCGTACTTGGACGATGTTCAGGCCAGCCTTCACATCGGCCGGGATCTGCGCGACGATCTGCGTCGGCGATGAAGAGATGATCGGCAGCGGCACGTCGTTGAAGGTAACACAGCTTCCGCCAAGCACTGTCGGCAGAGGTACC
>JANXUM010000047.1 GCA_025356215.1 Bryobacter sp.
GACCGCTAAAGCCGGGACGAACGTCCATCTCGACGCTGAGGAGCGGCATCTCATGGGCCGGGCCTTGCAGCTTGGCGGTTTGGAGAACCCGGTTTTTGTAGAGGATCGTAATGCGGGCGTCGAGGCGCTGAAAACTGGGGCCCGTTTTTAGCTGGAATCCGGCTGTGGTGGACGCGCCCGTGTTGGGCAGGTCAAGGGTCTGGACCAGAGGTTGCGGCAGCAGGCTTGGCTCCTCAAAGACAACGGTAAGCGTGTGGACTTGAGCGTCGTCCTGAAAGTTTGCAATGAAGGGCTGATTGGCGACGACGGCACCTTGGCGGGGAATGTCGATGAAGAGGGCAACGAAAACATCTCGATCGGGTGCCGGGGGAGTGGGGAGCAAGGCTTGGAGGAAGCGCGCCGGGGCGGGCTTAGCGATGGAAAAGGAGACTGCTTCTTCAGAATCTCCGGGTTGCTCGGCGCCAACGCTGGGAGCGGCGGACTGTTGGAATTGAGGTTGCGATTGGGTTTGGGGAGGCTTGGCGTGCGACGGCGGTCTATTTTGGATCCTGGCCGGTCGCACAGTCTCCGAGGGCTGCCCGACCAGGCTGCCCAACAGGTCGTCCAGGATCGAGCCCGAAGGATTGCTGCGGAGCACACCGAGCGCCGAGTTGAGCAAGTCCCCAGAGACACCGACTGGAAGCACGCCCATCATGCCGCCCAGCAAGTCGGACAGCCTGTTACTTTCCCGTTGGACCTGATTCATGCGCTCTTTGAGTTCGAACAGGAACAAGTGCGCGCGGGATCGATCGCGGAGTTCTTCATTCGCAAAGACCTGCGTTTGAGCATCGGCAATGTCGATGGGCATGTCGCCCGCCAGGTTTTCGACGAATGCTCGGAACCAATCCCCCGGGTCGCGACCCGGATCGATGAACAAGAGCCCGGAAGCACCAGTCTCTGCGGCAAGGCGCGCTAGCTCGGGCTCCGGCGGCGGTGGACCGAAAACAACAATGCAAGCGGCATGAATCGAATGCCGGAAAGCAGCCAGCAAGGTCTGTGCCTCCACAGAAGGATGCGGGATAACAAGGAACTCAAAGACGTTAAAATCGCCGACTTCGTGAATCTCGGTTAGTGCGGGAAGGAGTTCATGGGATGAGCGAGCCTCTTCGATAGACTCCATCGCCCTGCGCGACGCGGCGTCGTCCAAGAAGCCAAAGCGAATCGGCCACTGCCAGCGCAAATCCGGAGACGCATTCGGATACATGTTATTTCACAAAAAAGCCAGCCATGTCCCACTTACCGATCAACTCAGTTGTAAGTGCACCCATCTTATCCGAGCAAGAGTTGAAATACTCTTTGGCCTTGCCCTCGTCAAACTTCACGTAGCCTTGCTTGGGCTGATAGAGAATGATTGAACTGGGAAAGGGGTAGGCCGCCCAGGTTCCCGCAGGCGGGCGGGCGGTGGCCAGCTTGTCGCTATAGAGATCTTTGCGGATATTTTGCGGCGTGGTGGCTTGCACCATCGCGGTCTCATTCCAACCGGCGTGGCCGCCGTCCTCGCCAAAGACTTTGAAGGTCAAGTCCGAACAGAAGGTCCACCAGTTGATGACCAGCGTGCGCACTTGCATCGTGCGGCCCACTTCTTCAGCCACTGAGTTGAGCGTGGCGGTGTTGCCGCCGTGGCCGTTGATGATGATCAAGTTCTTGTAGCCGTGCTTGGCGAAGCCCTTCAGAATGTCGAGAGTGAAGGCGCGATAGGCGGTCTCAGAAATTGTGAGGCCGCCGTTGAAGGCTTCTAGCGACCCGGTGATGCCGTAATTGAGCGTGGGGGCGACCAGGGCGTTTAAACCGGGGGCGATGCGGCGGGCGATGGCTGTGGGTACAGTGCTGTCAGCGCCATTGTGGGCGACGCCGTGAGCCTCAATCGTGCCGGTGGGAATGAGGATTGTGTTGATCTTGCCGGGGACGAGGTCTTTGTACTCCATCCAGTTGAGTTCATCCGCTTCGCGGGTGCGCGGGGTTTGGGCGGCGAGAGTGGCCAAAAGGGAGAGGATTAGAATTGCAATTCTCATGTAGGATCTACGATAGCCGATGCAGCAGCAAAAACCCAACCTGCTTTTTCTGATCGCCGACGACCACGCCGCCTACGTGATGGGGGTGGACGGCAACAGGCTGGCCCAGACGCCCAACCTGGACCGGCTGGCGAGCGAGGGCACGCGCTTTGCCGCAAACTATTGCAACTCGCCGGTGTGTACGCCGTCGCGCCAATCGATCTTGACCGGCCTGTACCCGCACGCAGCCGGCGTGACGACTTTGAAGACTCCGCTGAGCGAAGACCGGACAACGCTGGCAGACCTGCTTCGCGCCGATGGCTACCAAACCGGGGTCTTTGGCAAGATGCATTTCAACCGCCCAGGCGAAGACGGGATGCACGGATTTGGGACGGCGATGACGGAGGACAGAGTGAATCGGGGGTGGCAGGCCGCAGTGGGCAGGCCGCGTCCGCCATGGCGTCCATTTCAAGATCCGGCTCGCCAGTGGCTGAACGCCGCCAAGGCCGCTCTGCCGTTTCGAGACGAAGAGATGCGCAGCTACTGGCAGGTGGAGCAGGCCAAGATGTGGCTGGCGGAGCGGGCGAAGCACGGGCACTTCGCCATGTGGTTGAGCATTCAGGAGCCGCATTCGCCGTTTGACTTTCCGACGGGCGACGCCGGGCGCTATGATACGAATCGCTTCCGCACACCGCAAGTAGGACCAGAGGATCAGTGGCAAATCCCATTGATTTTTCGAGACTTAAGCGATTCCGATAAGCAGGGTATTGCGGCTGCTTATTACACAAGCGCCGCGTATCTGGACCGGAGCATGGGACGCATGCTGGACCACCTGCGCGCGCTCAAACTAGAGGAGAACACGTTGGTTGTGTACATGGCCGATCATGGGTACTCACTTGGGCAGCACGGGCGATTTGAGAAGCATTGCTTTTACGAGCCGGCGATGCGGGTTCCCCTGATCTTCCGCCAACCGGGCAAGGTGGCGCGCGGCCAAATTGTGCGGCGGCAAACGGAATCGGTAGATGTGGGGCCGACGATTTTGCACTTGTTGGGGTCGGCATCGCGATTTGACCGGACACACGGCAGAAATCTGTTCGGCGGACCGGCAAGGGAGGAGATCTTCAGCGTCTATCTGGAGAACGAGGAAGCCTGCCTGATATGGCGTGAATGGAAGTTAATCTACACAACAGGGCTTCGCAAACGAACAGATGGATACGAGACGGGCGATCCAACACCTGGCAGGATCGTGCGCCTGTATGACCGGCGTCACGATCCTGGGGAGTTTCACAATGTTGCTGGCAAGCATCCCGCGTTGTTGCAGACACTGACCCGGCGGCTGGAGGCGCGCTTTCAGCAGACTCACCCCGAGGGGGCGCTGGGGCTGGATGAGTTGTTGCGGCCTCGCGACACTTAGATTTTTGAAGCAGGACGCGAAACCTTCTCAATCTACAGGGGTTGATATGAATGTGACATCGGTGGCCACTCTCGAGCGCGACGCGGAACTGATGCTTCGTGTACGCGAGGGAGACGAGTCCTCGTTCGCGATTCTGCTTGAGAAGCATCGCAATTCAGTGGTGCACTTTCTGTACCGGATGGTGCAGAACCGGGCGATTGCCGAGGAGTTGGCTCAGGAAGTATTCATGCGGGTGTATCGTAGCCGGGGGAGCTATGAGCCGACCGCGAAGTTCACTACATGGTTGTTCCGGATTACGACGCATTTGGCTTTGAATCACGTACGGGATAAGCGGCATGAAAAGCTGCACGATTCAATTGACGAAAAGGTTGAGGATGCGGCCCCTAGACAGTTGGCAACAAGGGAGATCAACGTCGAGGAGCGGATGCTGAAAGACGCTCGGTTGCTGGAGATTCGGCAGGCGATCGAGCAATTGCCGGAGAAGCAGAGATCAGCGGTGTTGATGCACAAGTATCAAGAAATGGAATATTCGCAGATTGCAGGCGTGCTGGAGTGCTCGGAATCGGCGGTGAAGAGTCTGCTATTCCGCGCGTACGAAACGCTGCGAATGCGGCTGAAGCACTTCAATTCGGGTGCGGGTAGAGATGGCGGGAAGGTTCACTAGGAGAGCAACATGAATTGCATATTGAAGACCCACGAGCAGGAAGAGTTGTTGCTTGGCTATTGCACCGCAGCGCTGGAGCCGGAGCGAGCGCGCACTTATGAGCGGCATGTGCAGGGCTGTGAGGAATGCAGGACGATGTTGGAACTGCAGCGGCTGGCGGACGAAACGATGAACGACTGGCGTGCACCGGAGGTGAGCGAAGAGTTCGATCGGAAGCTGTTTGCGCGCATCCGTGTTGAAGAGGACGCGAAGCGGGCGTGGTGGCAGGGTTTGGTTCCGTCGGGATGGGGATGGAAACCGGCGATCCCGTTGGCACTGGCGGCACTAGCCTTGACTGTGTTCGTATGGCGGGGGCCGGAGGCTTTGAGCGTCGCACAGAAAAGCGAGGGCTTGAAAACGGACGAGATCGACCAGGTGGAACGGGCGCTGGATGACATGGAAGCGCTTCAAGCGCTACACCAGAGCGATGGGGAATCCGCGCAGAAGGAGGCCTTATGACAGGCAGGCAACTTCTGCTGATGGCGGCATTGGCGCTGTCGATATATGCCCAAGTGCCAAAAGGCGTCGGTGCGGGAGTCGGGCTGATTGAACGCTTGAATAAGATGACTCCGGCGCAGCGCCGGAAGATGCTGGACAAAATGCCGCCAGAGCGTCGCAAGGCGCTGGAAGACCGGATCGACCACTTGGCCCAGATCGCGCCTGAGGCGCGGGAAAAGCTGAAGCGGGACTATGAGCAGTTTCAGCAATTGCCGCCGGAGCGGCAAGCGGCGGCGCGGCAGACGATGAAGCAGATTGCCGATCTGCCGGACGAGCGGCGCCCGCTGGTGCGCGGGGCGATCAACTCGCTGCGCAAGCACCCGCCTGAATTGCAGGGTCGGCGGATGGCGTCAAAGCCTTTTCAAGAACGTTTTAGTGACGACGAGCGCAAGATGATCAAAGACGCCTTGAATGTTTTGCCTCCGGCTGAAACACCGACACAACAGTAGCCGGCATTCTGCTTTCTGAGCATTAAACCGCGCTTAATAAAGCACTAGTAGCATTCCCGGAACCGATAAGCATAACAAGACATATTTGTCTTGTTATGCTTATCTTCGTCCATTCGGATAATGAACTCGAGACCTCTGCCGAAGCTTTGGCTGTGGACGGATTAGCCTACACGGGAGTTCTGCGCTGGATGCTTCGAGAGCTGAGGGCAGAGTCGGTCTATGTGGCAATAGACGAGCTCGAGCCCGTTTCGGGTTATCGCAGTCTGCCACTAGAGCGTAGTGGCAATCCGCTCGGATGGGTGGGATGGAAGGGCGGGCAGGCTGAGCAAGCCGCCCCCACGCCGTACTGCGAAATTCTGGCGGCGTTGGCGTGCAACGGTCGCGCCGTGCGGAAGGCAATGCTGGCGGGGCTGGAAGCCAAACAGGAGCGGGACGCTTACTTTGAAGACTCCCGTTCCATGCACATCGTCGCCGACGCGACCGGGTATTTTACGAGAGTAAGCGCGGCTTTCGAGAAGCTGCTGGGTCACGCGCCAGGAGAATTATTGCGCCGCCCGATCCTCGAATTTGTGCATCCGGAGGATCGCGAGGCGACAAGGGCGGTGCTTGGCAGGATTGTCGACGGCGTTAGTCGCCAAGAACACGAACATCGTTATTTGTGTGCGGACGGGGGATACCGGTGGCTGCACTGGAGCTGTCCGCCAGTGGGGGCGGGGGGCCGGCATCTGTACGCGAGGGTGCAGGACTGTTCGGAGCGCAAAAGGCTTGAGGAAGAACTGCGGCGGCTGGCGCTGGTCGCACAGCGCACGAACAACATCGTGGTGCTTACCGACTCGGAGTTGCGAATTTCATGGGTGAACGAGGCTTTCCACAAGGTCACTGGATACTCGCTGGAGGAAG